>CAYHYZ010000057.1:0-1824 GCA_964360995.1 uncultured Candidatus Saccharibacteria bacterium | reverse complement strand
AATCGTGGGGAGATCTCGAATCGCGCATTGGAAAGTTGTGGTTACCTATCATTGGGAGCTTTATATTGCTTGTGGGTGGAGCGCTGTTTCTTAAGTGGGCATTTGATAATAATCTTATTAGTCCAGCCGGGCGCGTATTCATCGGGATTCTATCGGGGCTTGGGTTTATCGCTGCAGGTGAATTACTTGTTACAAAGTACAAGCAGTACGCACACATTCTGACGGCTGCGGGCATTTCCATTTTGTATCTTTCCGTGTACTCCGCATATAACTTCTATGACCTCATTGGCACGGGTTCGGCGATGCTGTTCATGTCGGTGGTGACGACGCTCGGGGCGCTACTTGCGGTATATCGCACGTCACTTGCACTTGCGATATTAGCCGCTGTAGGTGGGTATCTCACTCCGTTACTTATCAATTCGGGATCGAATGACTATGCGGCGCTTTTTGCATACATCGCGGTGCTCAACGCGGGCATTCTCTTGGGTGCGGTATTTCGCAAATGGCAACAACTTCCCATGTTGGGGCTTGTGGGGACGATATTCCTGTTTCTTACGTGGTTTGATAGTGGGTACTCTTCCAGTCTCGCAATTATTTGCACACTTGTGCTCACCATCTACTACATCGAATTCTTGTTGGTTTCACTACTCAACACGCTGTTCTCGAAAGAAAAAAGCGACATTTTAGCGTATCAATTAATTATGTTAAATGCCGCTTGGTATTTCGGAATGACCTATATGCTTCTCAAGCCGGAATATGAATATATGCTTGGAACATTTACCGCATTGCTCGCACTAATATACGGAATACTTGCATATACCATGTATGTCATAAAAAAGGATGATGAAGTGCCGGCTATCTTTTTTGGCGGAACGGGACTGGTATTTCTCACCCTTGTGTTTCCCATTCAATTTGAACAACAGTGGATTACCATTGCGTGGCTGACGGAGGCCACCGTGCTGATATGGATGGCGGTACGCACGCACATGATACGATTCGCGCATGTGGGAATTGGCGTGTTTAGCATCGCGCTATTCCGATTAGTCGCGTTCGACACCGTGGTGAGTAACTTTGCGTCGTATACATTGATATTCAACGAGCGGGTGCTTGTGTACGCGGTTGCGATTATCTGTGCGTTTTTTGCAGGGTATTTATTTACGCGCCCCGAACTGCGCGAGGACGGACCGAGCAGAGGAGCGAACCAATTCTTCTACGGACTTGCGGGCACGTTGCTCTTTGTCATCATGAATCTTGAGCTCGCTGCGTACTATACAAAAGCACTGAATGCTCTTGGGACGAATCGATATGTGTCCGAGCGGCGAAGCATACTTCACAGTCAACGCAACGTCGCGTATTCGGTGCTATGGTCGCTCTATGCATCCGTCATGCTCATATGGGGGCTTGCGAAACGAATCAGTTATCTGCGCGCAGCGGGACTTGCGCTATTTGCAATTACCGTATGCAAAGTATTCTTTGTGGATCTTGCCGGCGTGAGACAAGGGATTCGATTCTTCTCATTCATCATTCTTGGACTCTTACTGATTGGCGCAGGGTATCTGTACTATCGTCGCGGAGACACCCTTGAGGACAAGAACTAGAATACAAAGAAGGCTAAACATATGCAGAATTTCAATCATGGCACGCCCGTCATGCGCATGCTACGCTAGCGTCATATGGACATGACTACCAATAGGGCACTTGGGCCAAAAGACGTGATTTTACAAGTGGTTTCAATACTCGCGCTCTACATCAGCGTGGGCGCTTTTTTTGCGCTTTCCTTCGCAATTATCGAAACATTGTTTCCAACAGTAGGAGAAGGATATT
>CAYHYZ010000056.1:0-1999 GCA_964360995.1 uncultured Candidatus Saccharibacteria bacterium | reverse complement strand
CGATCGACACGCCCTCTGAAAAGCGTGCAGAGATGCGCAACAACGTGATCTCCGCGGCACTGGGAAGTAGCATCTAACAATCCTCTAAAAGTGCTTAGCACAAAATGCCCCCACATCTTCGCCAGCTGGCGAAGATGTGGGGGCATTACTGTGTCAATTTCCATATCCACCGCCTCGCGCGGGCAATTATGTTGAGCTGGTAGACGTTGCGGTATCTTCACCAAGCGCCTCTTTCAGCACATCACGAGCCGCTTCAACTTCTTTACGGAATGTCTCCACTGCAATATCAATGGATTTCTTGCGAGTCTCTGCAAGCGTCCTTCGTGCTTCCACCATCTTATCAATCTCTTTTCGCGCATTTTGAAACTTCGTTCTTGCCGCTTCCATATCGGTTTGTAGTTGTTTGCGTACGGTTTCTGAATTCGTGCCATTCTTGCATGCAGTTTTTGCCTTTGTGAATGCTGCATTCACTTCGGTTTCAAACGTCGATACTGCGCTACGTATTTTGTCGCGTCGCGTTTGTAGCGCTATGTCAACTCCCTGACGAAACACATCCACAGCTGTTTGGATTGCGACGTTTCGCTTGGTAATTGCCGCCTGCAGTGCCTCTATAAATGTGCGCACCGCTGCTTTCTCCGTGTCGGTTGCCGCCTTATCCTCTAGGCGATCAAACAATGCCTCTCTGCGTGCTAACTGTTTTGTCGTACGCTCAACTCTTGCTGCGTCGCGCTCTGTGCGATGATTTTGTTTGCGTTCGTCTATGTCTCCTTTGCGTTCTTCTAATCTTTTTTCACGATCCTGCACATTTGAAAGAATTGTGGTGGACGCCTGTTCTATGCGCTGGCAAAACAACCCTCCTTGATTTGGACGAGTAGTTGTTCCCGTCGTTGCGCCGGTTTGCGCGAGCACTGCCACCGGAGTAAGCATGCTTGCGAGCATTATGGTGCTTAGTATTCGTGTATGCATATTACTGTACGGTTATTGCCTGTCCGAATGTATCGAGATCTCCTGCATCATCCAATAAAAAATTTTCTTCATCGACCGAATATGATGCAGCTTCCGCCACTGCTGCTGAAATAATATCGCTTACAATCACACTGGCTTCCGCCTGCACATTTCTTCCTGCGGGAGGTAATGGCTCTGCGCTCTCTGGTACGACCGAAGTGGTCTCTTCAAAATTATTATTCACATCACCCTCAAGTAGTGCTACTGGACTTGTTGCTTGTCGATAGAAAATGATTCCTCCGGCGAGCACTGCAAGCACCGCGAGCACTGCAAACACTTTTGCTTTCATATGTGTATATATCAATAGTAATGGCAGGATTCGACGTCACTGCATATATAACGCACCTGCACGATCGTCAGTATGGAACGCACGCATAGTATACCAAACTCCAACGCTGCAATGATTATTTGTGCACATTGACAATTGATTATTTTAATGGCATAATGGCATCAGACAAGGAGAGAAGGAGTTGGGTATGAAAACATGGATGTGGTGCTGGTTGGTAGTGGTAGTCACCTCTCTCGTTCTTCTCATCGAGACGCGTAGTGCCCCCGCAGAAGAAGTTTCGTTCTCGAAGATTTTTTCGGTACGAAACATTAATGTGGAGTACGTCGCGATGCGCATTAGGGAGCGCGCAGGGGCGCTTCGTGCGAGTAAACATCGCGACTGGCTACAAAGTTCGTGCCGGAATTTCGGAAGCGCACTTGGTAACGATTTCTGTTGGAAAGCCGGGAAACGCACGCTGCATCTTGCTCTGCCAGAGTTTGGATGGGCAGCGTATGAGCTGGTGCGCCCTCGCGTACTTTGGGAGTTTGGTCAGGTGGAGGTGCGGTTCCCTCCCGGACTCGTCTACAACGGCGGGATCAAGGGGGGCATCGCACTTCGCCAACGTGGAAAGGAGTTTTCCACGGCGCTCGAGATTCGGTTCTAGCAAACAACCCCGTGATCCGCCAGCTAGCGGATCACGGGGTTTTCTATTTATCCAATGCACCG
>CAYHYZ010000055.1:0-2199 GCA_964360995.1 uncultured Candidatus Saccharibacteria bacterium | reverse complement strand
TTGATCTTGACCCTCGCCTCATGCAACTGCTTGGGCGCCTCAAATTCCGTTACAGCTATGGACAGAATGTGCTTCAACACTCGCTCGAAATGGCTCACCTTGCCGGAATGCTCGCAGGCGAACTAGGAGCGGATGTGATGGTTGCCAAGAAGGGCGCGTTGCTGCATGACATTGGAAAGGCAGTAGACCATGAAGTACAGGGTACGCACGTGGAAATTGGACGAAGAATTTTGCAAAAGTTCAATATTGACACGGCCATCATTCAGGCGATGCAATCGCATCATGAAGAATACCCTTATGAAACGCTCGAGTCAGTGATTGTGCAAACCGTAGACGCAATTTCTGGTGGACGTCCGGGGGCGCGCAGAGACTCGCTCGAAAATTACATCAAACGACTTGAAGACTTGGAGAGTATCGCAAAAAGTTTCCAAGGCGTTGAAAAATGCTACGCCATTCAAGCAGGACGCGAACTTCGTGTGTTTGTACACCCCGAAGCAGTCACCGATGTAGCGGCGCGTCAGCTTGCACGAAACATCGCAGACAATATTGAAAAGGAGCTAAAATATCCGGGAGAAATTAAAGTGATGGTGATTCGCGAAAATCGCGTCATCGAGTTTGCGAAGTAGTATCTCGATAGATTGTGAGATGCAAACCCCCCACACCAGTTTTGGTGTGGGGGTTGTTCTACGTGCGACGTTGGTTACCAAAATTTGCTATCAAAATGGAAGCGCTGGCACGTACCAAATGATTACTGTGGTGATAAGATCTCCCTCAACCGTCAGTGCGGAACTCTGCGTTCTCGCGAGAATGCGGTAGCGATCTCCATTATCCTTCAACCAGGCATTTAATCTGCGCTGCAATTGAATGGGTGAATTCGCGGTAAACACCTCTAGCTGCTCCATTACTTACTCCTCCTCTTCCTTCCTCCGCTGACTCTCAAGTTGATTCAAGGTGTCTCGATGATACATCGGAATATGTTTCGCAACTCCCTTTTCCATAAATCGAATCTTCCGATTTGGAAAAAGGTGTCGCTGCATCACCGTACCAAGCCATGTTTCGTACATCATCCACGGTACGCGCGCCTGTTTCGTTACGCAGATACTTGTCGCAGTAATGGAAATCGCCTGATGCAGATGTGATCGATCAAACTCTGCGTAGAATTCAGCGAGGTCGCATTTCAGTTGAAGCGTAGAGACCAGTGTGCACCTGAGACCCAATCCTCCCTCTACTCGATATTCTCGGGTTTCGACTTCGGAGAAGCGAATGCGCTCGACCCGAAGCTCGGTGTACACAGGAGCAGATGCCTGTAACACCATGGCAGTCATCAGCATGACAATCATATGTGGCCTCCTGAAGGACTTTCCTACATAGAAACTCACATATTTTGAACGCTGTCAATCATTTTGTTGCTTCGGTATCGCACTATCCTCCCTGGGGATAATGTGTGGAATACCTGTCCACAGCGTGTGAATGGAAAAAGTTGTTGATATACAAGGGTCTTGCTACGATACAAACGTTCTTTCCATTACTCTCGCTCAAAGGTCGTTATCAGTTCGTACACTAACTCATCAACTTTCATGAATAAAGGAGATATCATAGAGGCAGTATTTAATAAGATTGGAGGCACCAAGAAAGCTGCGGAAGACGCAGTGGACGTAGTGTTTGATTCAATCACCAAAACGCTTTCGCACGGACAAGACGTCTCGGTATCAGGGTTTGGCACATTCCTCGTGAAGGATCGCGCGGCACGCACAGCGCGCAATCCTCGCACCGGAGAATCGGTGAATGTCCCAAAAACTCGCGTACCAAAATTCCGCGCCGGAAAGGGTCTCAAAGACGCGGTGAAATAATCACTCCGCACACAATCAAAAACCCCACTAATAGTGGGGTTTTTGATTCCTACTCCAGTCCCTGTGACAGGATCATCCTATGGACTGGAGTCACTTTTCCTTATGATTGTTTCTTGCTAGGATAGTGACGCCGCTGTAAACCCAAACCGTACTTCGGTATGGCCTCTGGGGATGAAGGCGGCATATAAAAAAGCGGATAGCTTGAAGATTACAGCTGATAGAAAAAGATGCGCCCCTACAAACTAACAGCTACAAGCTCGATTTGCGGGATTGGTTAAATGGTATAATATCGGTTTTCCAAACCGAGGTCGGGGGTTCGATTCCCCCATCACGCACAAAGAACAAACAA
>CAYHYZ010000054.1:0-2495 GCA_964360995.1 uncultured Candidatus Saccharibacteria bacterium | reverse complement strand
GCGCGTGAGATTCAAGTAACGCGCGCGCAAACAGCGCCGCATCGTGCGAAGTTTTCTTAACCGTTCGATCCCACGTTGTCGTTCCCAGTCGGTGAACGGTGGGACTGCGAAACCCAATATAGGGTGTAATTTTTTCTTCGGCGGTTTCGGGCACGTAGAGCATGTCTGATTCCGTGCGCCCTTGTGGGGGAGCGTATGCGATTGCGAAATAATTTTTCCCATTTTTTTGAACGACGCCACACCACCTTCCGATTCCATGATCACGATGCACCACAAAATCGCCAGACACGAGTCTCGTGAGTTTTTCCCTATGTTCACTACTGCCCTTATTCGCGCGAATTAGGGATATAATGCTTTCTCCAGTCCAGATGCTAGTAATCGTGCGCCCCGTACATTCGATGTGCAATATTTGCTCGGTATTGATTGGCACGACCGCGACAATACCACCGCGCTTAGTGTATGTTCCGGAGGCTTCTAATGAGGCAGAATGTTCATATCCAAGATCCATCAATTTTTCGATAATACTATCCGGGGTTTCTTCTGCTCCGACATGGAGCACGAGTGCATGTGCATTCCAAAAAGTACTGATAAACCGAGCGCGGATAATATTTCGTTCTTGTTTTTTAAACCAAACAATCCCCTTATCCTCAAGGAGGGGGGTTCGCGCAACAATAAGCGCACGATCGAGCCGCACATATGGAGTCGCCACCATTTGTTTGTACCGGCGAATGTCCCCACAGTCAACACGCAGATACAGTACGTCGTGATACGATATCTGTAATGAACCCAATGATGTTAAGTGTACGGTGGGTAATCGCTGTAGTTGTAGTAGTGGCGCTCATTGGTATTGGCGTGTGGAGCTATACGCAACTTGCTCCCGCAGAAAATCAGCTGAGTAACACCACAAGCGATCAGGGAATGCCCACACCCGATTTGACGATTGATCAAATAAAAAATGCCACGTACCGCATTGATTCAAGAATCATCACGCTTGTTGATGGGAAGTTTTCTGTAGATTATTCAATTGTTCCTGAAAAAGATGGCCTTCCCGTCACCACTGTCTATACAGGTGGAATTTATAATAATAACATTGTGATTGGTGATCTTGATCGTGATGGTGATAAAGATGCGGTTGTAGTGCTTACTACAAGCACCAATGAAGAAGGAGCGTTCAGAACGTTGGCGTACATAGAAAATGTCCAAGGGAAGCCAGTGTTTAATGCAGAGGTTTCTTTGGGTGAAGGCGTAGTTGTGAATTCCGCGGCTATTCAGGAGCAAAAAATTGTTCTCGATATGGTAATACATGGACCAGCAGATTCACCTTGTTGTCCCACGGTACCGCAGGAGGTAACGTACATGGTTTTTGAAGATACGCCTACGGCTCCTGAAAATTCCAACACCATCACAGAGAGCACGAGTGCAACGACCCAAGACACGAACGCCGTTCCTACCGAAACAAGCCCACCCACAACGGAAGAGAGTGCGGACACGGGTGGGACACTTGTGGAAGTGACATCTGAATTAGAAAGAATTCAGGCGTTTTGCGAGAAGGAGGGGCATGCGTTGCCGTCGGAATTAATCAGCGTTGGGCAATTCGACGCGACCACAGAAATAGAAAGTGTAGTGGTGTGCCACAACGCAACAACACAGCTCTACCATATTTATGTATTGGAGCCACAGGGATCCGGGCAGATTGTGGCCGACATCCAGGCAACTGAGATTGAGCAAGATTTTTCTCATCAACAAGCAAATGTGCAACAGATAGACTTAGAGCAGGACGGAATCAAAGAGTTGTTAATTGTGGCACAGGTGAATAATGGTACATGTTCCTATATCAGTTCCATCGCGCATGTATATGTATATCCGACGCGCACTTTATACTCAAAGCAAATCATGAAGTCTGCCAATACATCCTGCAATGGGTATCTGCCACCGGAAGTGACATATTCAAATAATGTTGGATCAAATACGCGCATTCGAGAGACATTAGATTTCGCGTTGCAGGGAATCTAATCATGCGTAGGGGTAGTTTTTAGGATGACCTTTACGTATTTTGGTCTGTCCTTTTGAGTGTGTCCCTGATACTATTCGCGCATGGATGACATCACCACGCCACAACCGAAAGATGAGATAGAGGTTGCTGAGCCTACTCCTACCGAGGAGGGATTTGCTGAAGAAGCACTCGCTGGAGAGCCGGATGACCAACATGAGCTTACACTCGAAGATCTTCCCCTCTAGTTTGTCGGGGCGTGCCGCTCTAAATTGGCCTGCCGAGCACCATTTCCGCTGAATATTTCAGTGGTGTACATGTGGCGTTGCACACATAACATTTTGTGTGCACACAGAACGTTTTTCAGAAATGGTGCGCGGTTGACAATAACGAAGGGTTTCATTACAATGGGGCTACTGTTTTTATTATTGTTTTAATACGCTACTCAACATATGGCGGACAAGTTTGAACGTACCAAGCCGCATGTCAATGTGGGCACCATCGG
>CAYHYZ010000053.1:0-2595 GCA_964360995.1 uncultured Candidatus Saccharibacteria bacterium | reverse complement strand
CCCCATACATGAGTCCCCACGTGACAATCCCAGCATAGAAAAACATTCTCATACCATCCCTCATGTCTCACCTCCAGTACGCATCGCAGTCACGGATGGTTTCGCACCCGCTTAGCGCGTCATGCAACCACAGTTGGAATTCAAACGCATCAAAGAGATGGATTGGTGTGATTTGGTAAGCACCAACATCTTGATTATGACACCTCACATATCCTTCGCTCAGCCAAAACACTAATTCATCAGACGCAAAGCGCAACACTTCATAATGAATTTCTCCCGTGCGCTTCACCGCGCGCATCTCGTTATCGAGCAGTTCGTGCGCACGAATAAACTGGTCAGTACTTTCGGCACAGTCTTCCGTTGGCCCGTCTTGCGCATGCGCGAACGTAGTGCACGCCAGCAGCGCACACGTGATAAGTAGTGTTTTCATAGCGCACCTCCTGTTGTAGCCTACGCTTTTTAAAGGACGTTGCCAATGATCTCCTCCCCGCCCCGCTTTCGCGGGGCGGGGTTGTACGGGTAACAAAATACCCCCGCATATGCGGGGGTATTTTGTATGACACTACTGCGTATTATTGACCAGTAATCTTCACGTCCTCAATTTCCACCTCTTCCAAAGTAGTTGACATTTTGGCGACGAATCGCACTTTGAATGCGCTATTTTTGTGCGCACTAATATTAACTGTGATTTTTTGCCACGTATCATTGTCGCCATTTCCATCCGTCCACTTTTTTACCTGTTTCCATGCGCTGCCATTCCACACATCGACGCGGAGAAATTCTCCGTAATCAAGCGCGCCATCGACATACTTGTAAAACGTGAGTGTAGTGGTTGCATACCCTGTCGTATCGATACCATCCGTCATGGTGAGAATACATCCAGTAGCTGTAGTACATTGATCTGCGTGCGCGACGGTATTGCTCGATGTTTTACCAGCAGGTTGTTTCTCTGCCGGTACTTCAATATTCCAGTCGGGCTCATTGGACTCCGTCCATTTTTGACCAAGAGTTCCTGCGGCAAATCCGTCTTCAAAGAGCGCCACAAGATTATCCGGAATATTGTCTACAGTAATGGAACGAGCGGCTGACGTAGTGGTCTGCCCACTGGTGTCGACTGCAACTGCAGTAATGGTGTGCACACCATCGGCAACACTGGTGCTATTCCAGGCGTATGAGTATGAGCTCGTCGTATCAGATCCCACCTGTACGCCATCAACGTTAAAATTCACGCGCGTCACTCCTTTGTCATCAGACGCATTTGCCCACATGGTGATTGTGCCATTTACGGTCGCGCCATTTGAAGGCGCGGTTAGCGAAACGGTCGGAGGTGCGTCGGTTGCGGTATACGCAAGCGCCCGCCCTGCATTAATGATGCCGTTTCCATAATATTGATCCCATCCAGACGCGCCCAAATTATCTGACGTCGCTTGCATGACACTCTCAACCCCTGTCGGATCTGAAGCGATTCCTTTGTCAATAATCATCGCCGCGAGCGCAGATACGTGCGGGGTTGCCATCGAAGTTCCATTCCAGAAATATACTCCAAACACGGTAGGATCCGCGCCAAATGTTACTTGTGCAATTCCGTCTCCATACCCGTCTCCGTTTTGATCAACACTTGCATCTCCCCCAGGGGCTACAAAATCGAGTGCTGTTCCATAATTTGAATACGGTGCGCGGGTTTCGTTATATCTCGTTGCTCCGACGCCAATGACGTATTGGTCGTACGCAGCCGGATAATACACCGATCCCGTGTTATCGTTTCCTGCTGCGGCAACCATGACGACGCCCTTGTTATATGCGTAGATAATTGCGTCCAAGATGGTCTGTGATTGACTGGGGCTTCCGAGAGACATATTAATCACTTTTGCGCCGTTATCTGCCGCATATCGAATACCATCGGCGATCCACACCGCCTCTCCCTGGCCGTTCGATCCAATCACTTTGACAGGCATGATACGAGCGCCGTATGCAAGCCCGGCAACTCCTGCAGCATTATTAGTCTGCTGTGCGATAGTGCCCGATACGTGGGTTCCGTGACCAAGGTCGTCATTGGGATGAGCATCGTTATTTGCAAAATCGAACCCAGCGACAAATGTACCGTCAGCAAAATCCGGAGCTTTCCGGTACGGTCCATAATCTTCATACGCCACTCCGGTATCGAGCACCGCTACCACGACACCAGACCCGTTTCCGAGATCCCATCCTTGTTCCGCTTCCACTCCGCCATATACCGCATTATCAAAATTCCACTGGTACGGATTATAGTAGGTGTCGTTGGGAACGAATAACGCGGAGTATAGATAGTTTGGTTCTGCAAATTCGACGTCTTCGTCAGCCGCATATTCCGCGAGCGCTTCGTCGATATTCTGACCGTGCAGTTGAATACGGAGCGCTGTATCTTCGCCCTTCATCTTCACAAGAATTTCATCGTCCTTTCGGGCGCCACGAGATGTGCGCACGGTGCGATCCTCGATATGTTGCAGCGCTTGCTGCGCAATATCAGTGGCCGATGCTGTGCGCTCCACGGAACGCTCAACGCGAGACGAAACGGTTTCAACGACGAGGGTCGTTGAAACACCCTGGGCAAACACC
>CAYHYZ010000052.1:0-2961 GCA_964360995.1 uncultured Candidatus Saccharibacteria bacterium | reverse complement strand
CTAATTCGCGCGAATTAGGGGTGTAGTGTTACGAACAGAAAATGGAACATTGGTTTCCATGAGATTTGAAAACGCGACGGTTCGGCGCTCTCTCTTGGTTCACGTCACTCGTCACTCTATTTAATCTGGTAGCGAAGCGTTACAGTGACATTCACTTCATTAGATCCTGCCGCAAATTCAGGAACGGTTTCTGCGCCGCCCATACCAAATCCCTTCACGTCTGCTGCGTACATTGGATATGGCGATCCTCCTCCGCCTTCTTGCACATCAATGAGTTGACCAAGTTTAAATCCTCCCGCATCCGCGATTGCCTGTGCCTTCGCACGCGCACGCGCGAACGCTTCCTCGCGTGCCTCTTTTTCTACCGCATCAGTATCGTCTACGGTAAATTGTACGTTGCTTACAGAATTTGCGCCCTTGGTCACCACACCGGAAACGAGATCTCCCACTTTCTTTAAGTCACGCACTTTTACTTCAACTGTTTCGTTGATGGAATATCCTACAATCTCTGAGGGAGGGCACGGCTTCACATCACTTGATTGTGTGCCATAGCCACAGTTGAAATACTGATATCTTGGAGAGACCGTATACCCAACCGTCTTCATGTCCTCATCTGCAACTCCCTGATCCTTCAGGTACTGCTTCGCCGCATTCCCTTTCGTGCTATTTTCATCACCTAATTTGGCGAGATCCTTCCCGCCTTCGGTGAGTACGCTGTAGGTAAACTGCGCGATATCCGATTTTGCTATCGCATCACCCGTCGCATTCACCGTAAAGCTCCGCACTGTCGTGGGATCAAAAGAGTTCACATATGAACCCGTGACCCGCAAGATCCCATACGAGCCGACCACCAAAATAAGGATGATGGCAGCGGTTTGATAGATCTTTAATCGATCGTTTGGCATACCTATTAAATAATGAATAATGTACCTAAGTACACATAGTGACGCAGCCCCCGCAACGATATGACGCACACCTCTCCGATTACCGAACTGCCTTTTTTGCCTTCCGGACGGTCTTTTTAACCTGTGCCTTCAGTGTTTTTGCCACTGGTGCCCACCCCGCTCTGAGCTCACGCTCTAAGCGCTTCGCCTCCGCCGCGCCCAACTTCTGCGCCGATGCATATTTTTTTGCTACCATTTTGACCGCTTGGTCATACGTGGCGCGATTAATTGTTGGCATCTTCTCCACCGTGTCCACCACTTCTGCGCGCGCTTTGAGCGCCCACGATTTTACTGCACGTTTTTGTTTCGCACTCGCTTTTCCATAGAGATAAAATGCGCCAAGTGCCATCGCGGCAATACCCGCTCCCGCTTTGAGTCCTGTGTGAGCATTATGTTTCTTCATACAAATGAATTGTTGGTAATGTTTCTAGTGTACCACGTACGATGCCTCGTGAGAGAAGTACAGCCCTGTATCTCGAAAGATACAGGGCTGAACTTTATGTTGGCTATCACCCGCGCGCCACGCGGCGCGGAGGCATCATGGGTGGCCGTACCGGGCGCAGCTCGCTTGGCACGCGGTAACCGCGTTGCTCCATCGCGCGGATCAGCTCGGCCTTTTCCGTCGCAAAACGTTCACTCATCTGTGCTGAAGGTGGCCTACCGAAACTTCGCTCAAACTCCTGTTCGCGTGCGCGCAGGCGTGCGTACTGATGCTGACGCACGCGGAGCTCGTGTCTCGCGAGCGCTTCGTCGCATTGTTCCCAAAACCACATCACGTAGCTCATGAATGTGTTCATGGCGTTCCTCCTGCTTCTCTCCTCACCGTAGCACTCGCACAAGAATGCGCAACACGCGCGGTGCAAAAAATATCCTTGCCCAACAGGGCAAGGATATTAGTAAGTCGTAGTACGCGACGCTCGGAGCGCCAGTACACCTTCATTGCGGCGCGATGTCTTGCGCTAAGTACCCACATATCATTTCGCATAAACTGCCGCCACGTGAGAAACTCAGGAAATCCCTGAAGCTCAGAGAGGTTCCATTTCTTCAGTTGGTGATAATGCGCCCAGTACTCACCAGAGCGCTGCATCACCAACTTCCAGCATTCTATCTTATGCATGTGTGCACGCATGCGTCGCTTTTGAATAAAGCTTGTGATCATGGCCGTACCTCCTTTTTCAACGTATCACAATGCAGTGTAAAACAAAACCCCTCCGACGTATGTCGGAGGGGTTTTGTATAAAAGAACTGTCTATTGAATTGCGTGATTATGCCCGAGGCTTTGCTGACCAAACCCAGAATGCGCCTCCTCCGATCACTACCGCGAGGATAAGTGCAAGGATCCACTGATTGCCACCGAGCGCATTTCGCACTGCTGCGAACGCACGTGACGTGCGGCTTTCAGTGTTCTCAGTGCTCTCATTTCCTACAAGAATGGTACTGGTTCCAATTACACCTACCTGACCGGATGCGTCAGGGGTTAACACCTCACTGCCCGTTCCTGACCCTGAGGTTCCACTGGTTCCACCCGCAGCTCCAAGTGACGTGAGATATGCTTTGAACGCTGCTACTTCCGCAAGCTGATCTGCGGTAAGCGGAAAAGGATGATTACAATAGATTTCATTAATTTTCTTTCGGGTCGTGAGATAGACGTATCCCGTCCTCTTGGTGTGTCCCCATGGTGCAAGCACATCATCGAAGTATTTCTCTTGGAACCTGCCGACTGCATCGTATAGGTCCTGATCAAATACGCCATCTACTGCCATCTGCTCACCGTTGAAGATATTGAGGAACGATTCTACTTTCTTTACTTCAACGGGATCGTTGTTGAAATCGATGCGAAGGAAATCGCGAAGATAAGAGCACTCGATCACTGGCGCGCTTGGCGCAGTGCTACCACCACCTTGGGCAAGGATCGGAGGAATGGACGGAACGAGTTGGCGTCCACCGCCTCCTCCTCCGCCCCCACCACCTCCGCCCCCTCCTCCACCACCACCTCCGGTGTTTGCTGGCTCTTCAC
>CAYHYZ010000051.1:0-3317 GCA_964360995.1 uncultured Candidatus Saccharibacteria bacterium | reverse complement strand
CCCGGATGCATAACTTAAAAAATATCGACATCGATATTCCGAGGGGTCGCCTTGTCGTCATTACTGGTCTTTCGGGATCAGGAAAATCATCACTCGCATTTGATACGATCTACGCCGAAGCGGAACGGCGTTTTGTGGAGTCTCTTTCGAGTTACGCACGCCAATTTTTAGGCGTTAAGGAAAAGCCAGATATTGAAAGTATTGAGGGGCTCTCTCCTGCCATCGCGATTGATCAAAAAAGTGTTTCCAAAAATCCACGCAGTACCGTAGGCACCATCACCGAGGTCTATGACTATCTCCGCATTCTTTTTTCGCGCGCGGGCGTGGCGCATTGTCCGTTTTGTGATCGCGAAGTAGCGCGTCAAACCGTAGATGAAATTCTTGCGCGTGTCATCAAGTTCACTCCGGGTACAAATATTGTGCTGCTCGCTCCGGTAATTCGTGATCGCAAGGGAGAGCACAAGTCGGTGCTGCGCGAAGTGCAACGCGGAGGGTTTTTGCGCGTACGTATCGACGGAGAAATCATGACGATCGACGAAGCGATGGACGCGCAGGTAGATCCAAAACGAAAACATATTATTGAAGTCGTCGTTGATCGCCTAACCATTGATACCGATCTTGAGCGCCAGAGACTGCGGGACTCTCTTGAAACCGCACTCACGGTTGGCAAGGGATTACTCATCGTCAATGACGGCGACAAAGATCAATTATTTTCTGAACACCTCGCATGTCCTTCATGCGGAATTTCACTTCCCGAAATTGAACCACGGTTATTTTCCTTTAATAGTCCACATGGCGCATGTTCAAAATGCACGGGACTCGGCACCATTCTCGAGGTAGACACGGAGCTCGTATTCCCAAATAAAAAACTTACGCTTGCCGAAGGAGCCATTCAGCCATGGTCGCGCGCGTCACACCGGGTCGGGAGGCAGTCGTGGTATTGGTGGATGCTCGAAGATTTGTCACAGCGCTATAGTTTTTCACTCGACGATCCCGTAGGAAAGCTTTCTAAAAAAATTATTGAGCTGTTACTGAAAGGAGAAGAAAAAGATGCGGGAGGCGCCACGACATTTGAAGGTATTATCCCAAACCTAGAGCGCAGATGGAAAGAAACCGACTCAGAGTGGACGCGCGCAGAAATTGAGCGATATATGGTGGAGCGTACGTGCGAGGAATGCAAAGGAGCGCGTCTCAAGCCCGAAGCACTTGGTGTGCGTGTGTGTGAAAAAAATATTTCTCAGGTCAGCGATTTTTCCATCATTGAGTCTCTTGTGTGGGCACAGGAAATTTCAGGAAAGCTCGGAAAAGAACTTTCTCCGCTCACTAAAGAAATTTCCAAACGACTCAAATTTCTACTTGATGTGGGACTTGGCTACATGACGCTCGCGCGCTCGTCCGTCACGCTGTCAGGTGGAGAGGCGCAGCGTGTACGCCTTGCGACACAAATTGGCTCACAACTGACGGGCGTTATTTATGTACTCGACGAGCCTTCTATTGGACTGCATGCGCGTGATCACGCGATGCTCATTGGCACACTCAAACATCTTCGCGATCTCGGAAACACGGTGCTTGTGGTGGAGCACGATCGCGAAACAATGATGGAGAGTGATTGGATTGTGGACCTAGGTCCGGGCGCTGGCGTGCATGGCGGGAATGTGGTGTTTGAAGGCACTGCGGCGGAAGCAAAGAAAGCGAAAACATCCACCGGCGCATATTTGTCCGGTAAAAAAGAAGTGCACATTGAACCAGTAAAAAAGAGCACCACAAAACCGCAATACATCACCATCAAAGGGGCGACGGGGAATAACCTCAAAAATGTCACCGCGAATATTCCACTCGGAAAGTTCGTGTGTGTTTCGGGAGTGTCGGGGTCGGGGAAGAGCACGCTTATCAATGACACGCTTGCGCGTGCCATGATGCAGCATTTTTACGGTGCAAAAGAGCATCCCGCTCCACACAAAGAAATTAAAGGACTTGAGCTGCTTGATAAGGTGGTGGTCGTGGATCAATCTCCCATAGGGCGTACGCCGCGATCAAATCCTGCAACGTACACCGGCATGTTCGGACCAATTCGCGATTTATTTGCAGCAACGCGCGAAGCACGCGCTCGAGGGTACGATGCCGGTAGATTTAGTTTTAATGTAAAGGGAGGGAGATGCGAAGTGTGTGAAGGACAAGGGACTAAAAAAATCGAAATGTATTTTCTTCCTGATATTTATGTGGAGTGCGAGGAATGTCATGGAAAAAGATATAACAAAGAAGCGCTCGACATTCAGTTTAAGGGGAAAAATATTTATGACGTACTCGAAATGACGGTAGAAGAAAGTCTTAAATTTTTTGAGGATATCCCAGCCGTACGCGCGAAGCTCCAAACACTCCATGATGTGGGGCTTGATTATATGAAAGTTGGCCAGCCCGCGACAAACTTGTCTGGAGGAGAGGCACAGCGTGTAAAACTCGCAACCGAACTTGCGAAGAAGCAAACAGGGAGCACATTTTATATTCTCGACGAGCCAACGACCGGACTGCATTTTGAAGATATCCAAAAACTCCTTGATGTGCTCGCGTCTCTTCGCGACAAGGGAAATTCGGTGCTCGTCATTGAACACAGCATTGATGTACTCAAAAACGCTGATTGGATTATTGATCTCGGGCCCGAAGGAGGAGAAGGCGGTGGGCGCATCGTTGCCGAGGGTACTCCGGCAGATATCGCGCGTAACAAAACTTCCGTCACCGGGAAGTGGCTCAAGTAATGCACTCAATTAATGCTTAGGTACGCCACAATAATTCATGTTATGGAACCATTCGGGCGAATGGTAGAATAGATAAGTGTCTATATATACTGTACTTCAAGGTTGAATTCGCCGCAGGAGAAGTTGACAAATACCAAAAAATAAATACTATATTTATGAAGCACTAGTGATTAATACAGTGCAAGGAGGTGAGTGCAACGAAAAAGTGTCTTTTGTGTGGTAAATCCATGAAAGCACAAGGTGGAGGTGGGCCGGTCGACAACAGGGAGTTTAACTATCTGTGCGAGTGTGGCGCAGAATACAAACGCCCCGTCAATACCAGAAAACTCATCTTGATTGGCTCTGTTCCTACAGACCTCTCATTTGAAGAGCCTCCGGATGAAGTAATTCAAGACGCCGTAGCGTACCTTCGAAGAACTCATAACTAGCCAAGCAACGTGAGGTCGTTCTCACAAGGCAACAATGTAGTGCGTCACCTCAAACCCAAGCTCTGCTAAGAAAAGTGGAGCTTTTTTATATGCCCTAAATACAAAGCTAAAACCACGGCCGTGAGGCCGTGGTTAG
>CAYHYZ010000050.1:0-3779 GCA_964360995.1 uncultured Candidatus Saccharibacteria bacterium | reverse complement strand
GGAAACCTGGTGAACAAACATCTGAAACTCCTATTGATGCCGACGCTTTGCTCAAAGAATATTTTATTCTGACCGACCGAATTGACGAAGATGACTCAAGATTGAAAATCATTGCCGCCGAGCTGCGTGCATACATGGAAGAACAAAAGCTCACAAGACTATTCGCCGGAAGTAACGTGCTCGCGGCAAGCGAACAGACACGCACGAGTTATAATATGATGCGCGCCGCAGAAATACTTGTGGACACTGAATATGCAAATCTCTTACTTGAGCCGAGCGAGAAAAAACTCAAAACACTAATTGCTCGCCTGCCAGAAACGCTGAAACAACAAATTGAAACGGAGGCGAAACTAACAAAGACGTTTACGACGCTTCGCACATCATCGCTAAAGCCCGGAATGAACGACGGGATTGAATCTCAGCAACCCGACGCCGCCGAATAACCTGCTCCCACCGCCTCAATTACCGAACTAAAATAAATTCTATTTTCCGTTTTTATGCGGCTTACCCCCTTACATCCAACGGGATAGTATTTTTCACCACTCACACTACCCACATAGGGCAGCCGCCGATCATCTTCAAAATTGATCGTAAACGCCTCGTCAATAAACTGCGGGGTTGTAGCCTCTTCGCCCATTTGCGCCCACCGAAATACCCCTACCGCCGCAACCACCACCAGCGCCAGCAGAGCACTATCCCATAGCACAAGAATCTCTGGGTGAGACTTGATTTTCTCCTGTATTCGTCGTATCATGGTCAAGTTATCTTCACTTGATCATATAACACTCTATGGCACATACAAAAGCGGGAGGTTCCACAAATAATAACCGGGACTCCGCAGCGAAATACCTGGGTGTAAAATTATTCTCCGGCGAGAAGGCAAAACCCGGAGCAATTTTGGTACGCCAACGCGGAAGCCGCTACACTGCGGGTACTAATGTTCGCATGGGCAAAGATCACACACTCTATGCTATCAGTACCGGTCTCGTAGTGTTTGGTGAAAAGCGAAAAAAGAATTTTGACGGCACCACTACGCGTCGCAAAGTAGTCAGCGTCGTTGCATAAATCTACCACATCAAAAAACCTCCCGCAGTGCGGGAGGTTTTGTTTTATAAGCACCCGAGGCTGTCCTCGGGCGCTGCGATTACTCATCCTCCAATTTTCGAGTACGTCGCAATGTATTGATGCGCAGCGAAGCAAAAATGATGCCCATGAGTCCCCCTACAAACAGCAACGCCTGACCAATGTCAGCCGCCAAATGCACAAGTTGTTCCACGCTACACCCCCTTTAAAGAACTTGCTTGAGTTAGTTTCGATTTGCGCTTTCCGTCATGATCGTGATGTACCGCTCCATATTGTCTCCGACCGCAAGTCGGTTGGTGGAACGATATCCGCAATTCACACATTCATGCACCAGGCGATGTCCGCCTTTCCGAATTTCGGCGCCCACCGGTCGCATCAACCCTCTGCAGGATGACGCGCGATCCCCCGGCCAGATGTCTACGTGTTTTGACCATAAGCACAAAGGACAATGGTTGGTATATCCATCACCATCGACTTCTGCGGCACAATGTTCACACTGAAACATCTCAATCTTGCGCTGAAAGCGAAGCATATATGATGTAAATAGTATGCCACGAGTGAACATGCCCGTCAATCATTCGACGCTTGACGATACAACAAATATGACTACAATGACCAAATCTCACTGTGGAGGAGATGCATGAAGAAACGCGGGAACGGTGGTCATGATCAGGAAGCGATCTCGATCCTCTCGGGGCAACAGATGAAAGTCCTCGAGTTTGCCAGAGTGGGTGTCACTAAACCGTCAGAAATGGCGGAGCGGATGGGCATCACGACGAAAGCGGTGCGTAGCTACATCAAGCGAGCACTCGAAATCGTCGGGGCGAGAAATCTGGAGCACGCGCTCCTGATCCTCGACTACAAGCCGATCGAACGGAAGGAGCCGGAATTCATTCCGCTCGATCTGCAGCGCACGATCACTCGACTGCCTGACCACGTCCACGGACCCATGGGAAAGTGAGACTGCTCCCCTGCTTCGGCAGTGGGACCAACCGGGGCCTCGCAATTGCGAGGCCCCATTTTATTATCACTCTTGTATTTTTTTGAAGATATTGTATTATCTGCTCATCAATTTTGTGAGGAGGATGTGATGGGAACAGCAGTGTTATCGTTCAACCGCCCCGAGCAGGGACTCGCCCCGCTGTGCGATATGGATCTCACCGCGAGAGATCTCGAGTATGTGCAACTTGCGTGCGAGGGGCTTTCAAACGAACAGATCGCGTGGAGGTTGAGAGTTACGCGACAAACCGTACAAAGTCGTTTCAAAGTCGTGTACCGAAAAATTCTGGTATCCAGTCGAACTGCGCTGGCAGCGAAATCCGCACGAGGCGGCTGGTTCCCTCCCTGCCATGTAAGTGACAAAGCGGAGGTGTTCAAGCCAACACAACGGCGACGTGAAGTCCTCGCATACCTGTGCGAGGGGTACAGCAACACCGAGATCGCGGTGCATCTGAACATCACCAAGGAAACGGTGAAATCGACGTTAGCGGATATGTATACCAAACTCAATATTCCTGGGCGCACGATACTCGCGCGCGTCGCAATTCAACTGGGCTGGGTGAAGTAACACTTCCCCACTCCACACAACACACAGCGGGACCCTCTGGTCCCGCTTTTCATTTCTTGCAGGTACACAAAAACAAGATATAATGATTTCGAATTACCGTAGGAGGAATATCCGTGCGACAACAATCAAGTGAAGTTTTGAAGCCTCACGTGCATACGCGGCTGACGGTTCGACAACGAAGAAGCTTAATTGCACATATCTGCAGAGGTCACTCGTACGATGCAATTTCAAAGAAAATGGGAATTCCATTTGAAACGGTGCGATCTTTTGCGAAGCGCCGTGCCGCACAACTGCGCGTCAGTGGACGTATCGGTATTACCGTTCAGTATGCCGCAGACCATCCTCAGAAAAAACCTATACACACGTCTATTACTGAACGTCAGTTGGAGGCGTTACGTCACCTGGTAACGGGTATGACGAACAAAGAGATAGGTTCCGCTATGGCGATATCTGCGGAGACGGTCAAAGATCATCTCGAAACGATACGCAAAAGACTCCGGGTGAAAAGTCGCACCGCGCTCGTCGCAATTACGGTTCGTTCCGGTTGGGCATCATAACGGCACCTCGCGCACACAGCGCGAGGTTTTTTAATAAAAAAAGCCGCATACTCATTGAGAGTGCGCGGCTGTGTTGTCTATCTTAGTCCGGAAATTCAGTGATGCCACTTGCGGCACCTTTTAACACTCGGCGAGCGTGCTCACGCTCAACATCAGCGAATATTTCTGCAAGCTCGGGAAGCAGCGTGGCGTTGAAAAACATCTCAAGCTCCGCGTCATCGATGCCGGCACTTTCGCTCATAAACATTTCTTTTAGTGTCTCGAGCAAATCTCCTGGAAGCGCATCGATCGCGCGCAGGGGATCTGCGCTTATCTTTTCAGACTCTTCAGCGAGCGTACGCTGACCTTGTCTCGTCAGTCGAAAATCCGCAATGAAGTCAGCCAGCACGCTCTCTTCGATACCGTGTCTTTTCACATAGCCTTTGAGTAGTGCAAGCGCGATCTCACCCTGACGAATTTCGTTCATGTTGTCCCCTCCTGGTACGTTCTGTAATAAGTATATTCTCAAAATGCTATTAATGAACCTCCACGGCCTCACGGCCGTGGTTTCTTCACAGTGCAAGCTTCGCTTG
>CAYHYZ010000049.1:0-4094 GCA_964360995.1 uncultured Candidatus Saccharibacteria bacterium | reverse complement strand
TACGGACGTGACAATGTATCTTGCGCGCATCGCCGCGTACACAAACACCTGCCACTGTATAAGTACTGCCACCAGCACGTGTGCCGTATCTCCCACATAGAACGCAATGATGAGCGGAGCACTCACCACCGTTAATACCGCTGAGGCAAGCACGAGTAGTACACACTGCCCAAATGGAAGCACTGCATACACAAATTGCCAGCGCCTCACATACGGATGGTGATGACTCCCCGTCCAATTCCATCTGCCAAGCGCAATGCTTCCGCGCTTTCCTCCTCCAAACGCAAGATCAAAATAGATCGCATTTGTTTCGAGATACTTTTCGAGAATGCCGCTTGCAATACCCGTGCATCGCATCGCTGCGTTGCGCATCAAGGAAATTGCCATTTCTGTCATATGAGGGACCTCCACACTTCCACTATGAATCTATTCCAGGATGCGAGAGGTGTCAACGTCGTGTAGTGTACCTAATATATGGAGGGTATTCATCAAACACTTGTCGAACAAATCAACGCGGCACCACACAATCCCGGTGTGTACCGTTTTTTTGATGCACGCGGTGGACTGTTATATATAGGAAAGGCACAAAATCTGAACGCACGCCTGAAGTCGTATGTGCGCATGCACGCACTCCCACCACCAAAACAGCGAATGATGGAGCGTGCGCGCATGGTTACCATTGAAATTCGCTCATCCGATATTGACGCGCTCATCCGAGAATCAGAGCTCATCAAGACACATCGACCTCCCTTTAACGTGCTGATGCGAGACGACAAAAATTATACATATGTTGCAATTACCAAAGAAGAATTCCCACGCATATTCGTGACACATCAACCTATTGATACGAAGAAAAAAACTACGAACACCAAAGGAGTAAAAATCAAAAATGTTCCATCAGAACTGATAGGTCCCTTCACCGATGGAATTGCGACACGAGCCGCGGTGCGAATGCTCCGCAAGGTCTTTCCCTATTGCACATGTACTCCGCACAAACGGCACGCGCGTCCATGCATCAATACGCAAATCGGAAAATGTCCTGGTATTTGCTGCATGTCCATGACATCAATTACTGCTGCACAGAAACACGCGTATCAAAAACACATCGGACGTATTCGCGCGGTACTGCTTGGTAAACATCGCGTACTCCGCGCGACACTTGCACGTGATATGAAACGCGCGTCCGCCATGCGTGCGTATGAGCGCGCGCGCGAGTTGAGAGATCAAATACACGGACTTGATCGTATTTTTGCTCATAAAAACTACGTACAAAGAGACACGATGACGGACCGCGCAAAAGCACTTCGTGTACTTATGGAACTCCTGAAACTCGAGGAGCCTCCCACACGCATTGAGGGGTTTGATATTTCTAATATCCAGGGCGTACATCCCGTTGGCAGTATGGTGGTGTTTATTGATGGAAGGCCAGATAAAAGCGCGTATAGAAAATTTGCAATCAAGACGGTTCCACAGGCAAACGATCCGGCAATGATGAAAGAGATGCTCACGCGCAGACTCGCGCATCATGATTGGCCACGCCCTGATGTGCTTTTGATCGATGGAGGCATCACACAGATCGGTGCAGCAACTGCCGCAGCAAGAGAAACAGGCGCCACAATGCCTATTATTTCAATCGCCAAAAAAGAAGAGAAATTATTTCGCGTAGGCGCACTTCCAAAAAAACTTTCGGAGATTTCACCCGACTTATTGCGTCTTTTGCAACACATCCGAAACGAAGCGCATCGCTTTGCCATTTCCTATCACCGCACAAAACGTTCAAAAAATCTTGTGCAAAAGTAAAAATTGCCCCTCAGGGCAACGGATTGTCAATCTGTCCGCAACAGCGTATACTAGCCACCATGAGTACAGGAATGCTTATTGCATTACTCGTCGTATCTATCCTCCTCATTGCGTCTGTGCTGATGCAACAGCAGAGCGCGGGACTCGGAGGAGCTTTTGGAAGTGATTCTTTGCATCATCAGCGCAGAGGTGCTGAGAAGTATTTTTTCTATGCAACGATTGTGCTTTCGATCGTGCTTGCCCTACTGATCGCGTGGGGTATTCTTGGCGCGTAAGCGCTCGTGCACCTTCACTATGGCTTTTCGTTTTCCAACAAAACAGCACATTAAAGTCTTACCTCACATCCTCGGCACGCTCGAGCGAAGAGTTTTTGTACTCTGTGCGATCGTGGCGGTGGTGAGCGGCGTGTGGATATTAGTGCTGGTGGACAGGGAGTATTCGACGTCAGTTCCCTCTTTTGGAGGAAATATTTCTGAGGGCGTGTTGGGTGCCCCTCATTTAATTAATCCACTGCTTGCGGTTACCGATGCAGATAGAGATTTGGTTGATTTGATCTACTCCGGCCTTATGCGAAGCGACGGCAACGGTAATATCGTGCCAGAACTCGCAACCGTATATGAGATTTCGGAGGATGGCCGTACCTATACATTTACGCTTCGCAAAGACGCGCTATGGCACGATGGAAAGCCTGTCACTGCTGATGACGTGGTGTTTACTATTGAAACGGCGAAAATCCCTGAACTCCGCAGTCCTCTCAGAGCAAATTGGGAAGGCGTGACTGCCACGGCAGTAGACGCGCACACCGTGCGCTTTGAGATACAAGGAAAATCGTACGCTCCATTGATTGTGAACACCACGCTCGGTATTTTGCCAAAACACATTTGGGAAGGAATGAGTGCAGCACAATTTACACTGCGTGAACAAAATACGGAGCCTATCGGATCTGGTCCATTTAAATTTGATTCATTCGAAGTCACCGGTGCAGGCGCAGTGACGAGCTATACTCTCGTTGCGTGGGATGCATATGTGCCGCGCCGTCCGTATATTCGCTCGCTCACTATAGAATTTTTTAATGATCCAGAAGAACTCCTCGCTGCGTATACCTCGGGCAGTATCGATAGTGTGCTTATGTCCCCTTATAATGCCCCAACAAACACTGACACGGAAAGCCGCGTCTCTGAACTGTTGATTCCAAAATTATTTTTCATTTTTTATAATCAATCAAAAAGCCCGGTACTCGCAGACGTTGCAGTACGCAAGGCGCTCGAAGCGGCGACTGACCGAGACGCATTGGTGCGCGAGGCAATCAATGGATATGGAAGCGCCGAAGCAGATCCTGTATTACTTGGCCGCGCCATACAGCGAGGTACTGCGTCCCCTGCAGATATTTTGACTGCAGGTGGTTGGATAAAAATGGAAAGTGGAACGTGGCAGAAAAAAACAAAAACAGGAACTCTGGATCTCAAGTTTTCACTCTCTACGTCGGACAATGAAGAATTGGTACGTACCGCAGAACTCATAGCGGCGCAATGGAAAACACACGGCATTGAAGCAACAGTTGAACAATTTGATGTACAAGGACTCCAGACTGCGCGCATTCGACCCCGTGAATATGAGGCGCTCCTCTTTGGACAAGTGATTGGATATCAACCCGATCCATACGCCTTCTGGCATTCATCCCAGCGTACCGAAGGAGGATACAACGTATCGATGTATACCAGCACAACGGCCGATAAATTGTTGGAATCAATTCGTGATCATATCACGCCAGAAAAACGCACCGAACTGCTTACACAATTTGCAAACGAATTTCAAAAAGACAAGCCCGCACTGGTGCTGTATCAACCACACGACGTATATCTCACAAGAAAGAATATTCAAGGACTTGATATGGTGCGCGTGAACTTGCCATCGGAACGATTTGCGCGTATTGAAGATTGGTATATTGAAACAAGGAAAGTATGGAATGTGCTGATCGGAAAATAACCGAGCACCATTTCTGCCGAGTGTTTAGGTGGTGTAAATGTGAAAATACAAAAATAACATATTGAGTGTACTCCAAACGATTCCCAGAAATGGTGCTCGGTTGACAAAACAGTGTACGATAGTTAATCTACTTTCTTATCTTCGAATTGGATGAGAGTGCCCGGTGCGTTATTTTTTCATGTATATCCCCTGCCCCAGTGGTGGAATTGGCAGACACGCAGCGTTCAGGGCGCTGTGCTCGCAAGGGCGTAGAGGTTCAAGTCCTCTCTGGGGCACCCATGCGCTATCCTTAAATCATTGTTTTGCAG
>CAYHYZ010000048.1:0-4296 GCA_964360995.1 uncultured Candidatus Saccharibacteria bacterium | reverse complement strand
ATTAGTCATTCTCACGCTCATGGGGATGAAGCAATTGAAATAGTAGTTGACTCGCCCTGCCACTTCGGTACACTGTGCGGTGGAGGACGTGATGGCAATTCAGGATAAACGATTTCGCTGTCCGCAATGTAATAAACTCACCGTGTATTGTATGGTGACGACCACGAGAGGAGAGAGAGATGGAGTGGTCGTCGAAACCTCGCGGCACCGCTGTACACGGCGTGATGCATGCCAGTATCAAGAAGAGCATACTGAAGTGCGAGGAAGGCACGACGCGTGCGTGTGTGTGTTTTGTGGGAAGGTGTATCGGCGTCATATTCCACTCCCACCGATTCTTTTATGCTCAACGTGATGAGGAGGTAAAAAAGAGGCCACGCGCAATGCGTGGCCATTTCTTTATCTACGATGTTTTATTGGTGTGCTCGCACATTAATCTGGCGCTTGGAATCCAATATCTTCATCGCTTTCTTCTTCGAACCAATCGTCGTGATAGTATTCCCACAATTCGCGAAAGACGATGGTAGTTTGAGATGGGAGATCAAACGATTCAGGAAGTAATCGCAGATCATTTAATGTGCATCCAGTCTCCCGCGAGAGCACAGCAAAGAGATCGGCAACAAGTTCGTTAAATCCTTTTCGATATTCTGTGGGAGGTTTGATGCGTCTGGACCAGCGCAAGTACGCATTTTCGATTTCCGTGACATGCTCGAGCCTCGGTCGACTTGGTAGTTGCTTCATTTCTGACTCCTTTATGGTGCAAGACTTTCTCCAGTGTACGCAGAGAGGCAGGTGTGTCAATGAGTGACAGTACGCACAAAACGCAGTATCATATTTTTATGCTTTCAGAAGCGACTGCCCAACAATTTATTACGCGCGGAGTTGCAGAGTTTATTGGAGGGGAACCATTACTCAAGCGACTGCACGCAGGGGAGCGCGTGATCGTGAAGCTTGGTATTGATCCCACATCACCCCATTTACATTTAGGGCACGTTGCAGTGCTGCTTAAGCTCAAGGATGCTCAAGATCTGGGATGCAAGGTACATTTCATCATCGGAGATTTTACTGCAGAAATTGGAGACACCAGTGATAAAGAGAGTGAGCGACCGATGCTTTCTTATCGTGAGGTGAAAGCAAATTTTACATCATACTTATTGCAAGCAGGGAAGATTATTTCCACTCGACGCGCGAAAGTGAGTTACAATTCAAAATGGCTGAAGAAATTGTCGTACCGAGAAATTCTTGAACAAGCGAATGTGTTTTCACTGCATGAATTTACCGAGCGCGTGAACATTAAACGAAGATTGGAAGGGGGGAAGCGCATTTCACTTCGCGAACTCATGTACCCACTGATGCAGGGATATGATTCCGTTATGGTTTCGTCTGACTTGGAAATTGGTGCAACGGATCAAAAATTTAATATTTTAGCAGGGCGCACGCTTCAAGAGCACTACAAGCAGCGTCCACAAGCGGTACTACTGCTCGACTTACTCCCCGGCACAGATGGCACCAAGATGAGCAAGTCGAAAGGGAATACCATTAATGTGCTCGATGAGCCGAACGACATGTTTGGAAAGCTCATGCGTGTTCCTGATGAATATATTATTCACTATTTCTACGCCGTCACTCGTGTGCCCGTAGCGGTTGTAGAATCATATCAAGAATCACTGGTTTCAAAATCGGAAAGTCCTCGTGATATTAAATTACAAATGGCGCACGCGGTAGTCGCGTTACTCCACGATTCGAATAAGGCTGATATCGCGGCGAGTGAATTTGTGCGTATTTTTTCAGACAAAGAAAAGCCCACAGATATTCCAGAGTTTCGTATTATGGGATCTCGGTCAATAGCCGCAGTGCTCGTTGAAATTGGATTTTCAGCAAGTAAGAGTGAAGTGCGCCGGCTCATTGATCAACAAGGCGTCAAGATGAACGATGTGATCGTTACGGACTCCGAAGTGGAGGTGCTAAATGGTGCGGTGATCCAAAAAGGAAAGCGTTTTTTTGCGCGCATTATTGCAAGCGCGTAGTAATTGGCTACTGGAGAATTGTCTCTGGAGTGACGTGTTTCCAAATCGCAGCACCATCGGCATCTCCTTTACCTGCGATACGAATGCGATCTAATTGTAACCAACCGTCTCGTAGTGCGATACACGGTGTGTTTTGGATACTACTCAGTGTGCCCGGAGGTTTTAATTTCAAAGAATCTAAACGTCGTGCTTGGAGAATGCGCACACGTACACTTCCGGTTTTGGATGGAATTTCAAACCACGTTGTTGGCCATAGTTGAAATGCTCGAATGCGCCGGAGTGCCTCTTCCACAGTGATATTCCACGAGAGTTTTCCGTCATTTTTTTTCAATAACTTCGTAAATGTTGCGTGTTCGTGACGTTGCGGAGTGGGCGTGATATACCCGCTGATCCACTCTGGGAGTACGCGCGCAGCGAGTATCCCTCCTGCATGTGCGAGTGCTGGTGTTACTGTGGTGGCATCTGCCCCTCCAATATGAACAGTGGTTTGCGCAAGAATCGGTCCATGATCAAGCTCTTTGTCGGTGAGCATAATGGTGACCCCAGTCTCAGTCTCTCCCGCAAGGAGCGCTCCCTGAATGGGTGTTGCTCCTCGATATTTTGGCAGTAATGATGGATGAACATTGAGGACACCTTTTGAAGGGATGGAAAGTATGATTTCGGGAAATATATATCCATAAGCAGCAATGATAAATACGTCTGCGCCAGTGCGCACGAGCGCATCTATTGTTTCCGGATCTTTGAGTGATACAGGAGTGATGGTACGGACGTTCCGCGCGCGCGCCCATTCGCATACCGGTGAGGGGAGTACTGTCATGCCTCGTCCTTTCGGCGCGTCTGGCGCGGTCACAATCAACGCCGGTATCAACCCGGCGTTTTCAAGCTCACTAAGAACAATAACGGAAAACTCCGGCGTTCCAAAGAATACAAATGAAATATTAGCCTTCATGCCCGCGTGTGGTGGTGTGCGTCGCGTGGTCAATAAAGAGTGTTCCATTCAAATGGTCTACCTCATGTTGCATTAGGCGTGCAAATAATCCACTTGCACCTCGCTCAAATATTTTTCCCTGTTCGTTGAATGCTCGCACTCGAACTTTCAGTGCACGTGGAACTTCTCCATACACTCCGGGCACCGACAAGCATCCTTCCGGCCCACGTTCTATAGCTTTTGAGGTATTAATAATTTTGGGATTGATGAATATAAAATGTTTCCAGTCTTTTTTTAACTTTCCTTCCGGCCGATCTTCATCTCCGTACAGCGCCTCTTCAGAAGCGATGAATATGCGCAGGGGCTCTCCAATTTGAGGAGCGGCGATGCCAATACCATCTTTCGTGTGTTTGAGTGATGCTGACATTCGCGCAATAACGTTCCGGATGTGATCAGAGGAAATCTCAGACAGCGCTATCTCACGCGAAATTCCTCGGAGTATGTCGTTGTGTGTTTTGATAGTGACGATGGGCGCGTGCATCACCCCATCATAGGTCGGAGAGTGGGTCTATGACAAGCGTCCAATCGGGTGGAAATCTACGCAGCAAAGGTGCGATATCGCTGTGTGACGCACTCCATTCTGCGGCAGAAATTTCAACTTCCCACAACGTACGTGCGCTGTCAGTGTGCCAGTTATCATCTCCCTGTACTTTTGCATCGATACCGCGCTCACGACAAACCTCGATCAATCGTTTCATAAAGCGCGTTCCGATGGGGGTCGGAGCAGGAGCAGAGATGCGAATGATGTGTGTAAATGGCGGCAAGTTGGCCAGCTGACGCCCGCGACGCTCTTCTTGAATAAATTCTTGTTCTGATTCGTGCGCGAGATATTTCCAGAGGCGTTCTTCAGGTAAGTGCGTTTGAATCAGTATGCGCTCCGCATGTTCTCGTAGTGATTGCACGGTATTCCAAATACGCTCAGGCACACGAAAGTCTGCGTGTGTGAACATGTTGTCCATATGCACCACCGCCATGAGTTCGGCATGAACCGTAGGGTATTCATTGAGCAGATCAGTGCCTATCAGAATGGCGCGCGGAGATTCCTGGAATATGGTGAGCGCTTCTTTTTGAGCCTTCTTTGATTTCAATGTGTCTGCGTCAAATTGAATAATTTGACGATCAGGAAAGTGTTGATGAAGTTCCTCGACAACGCGTTCGATGCCTACGCCGTATCCTTTAATATTCCAACTATCACAGGTAGCACAGCGCGATTCGGATGCAAGCGTCGCTTTGCAGTATGGACAGCGTAACGTGCGTCCGCGCTCGACGCTGAGTGAAAGTACG
>CAYHYZ010000047.1:0-4299 GCA_964360995.1 uncultured Candidatus Saccharibacteria bacterium | reverse complement strand
AATGATTCTTCGCACAGTCCGCAGCGATTCACTGGCCAAGATTGCATCTGTAGATTGACCACAGAAAATAGTGAGTCTTCTGGAATCGGAAACGTTTCCCACGGAAGCGTTTCGCGATTACAGATTGCGCCAACTCCAACAACATCTCCTCCCCACGCATTCACCGCTTCAATTGTTGCGACAACGGTGTGTCCTGTGGTGATGATGTCTTCAATCACGAGTACACGCTTCTTGAGCACTTCATCGACGTCCTCGTCTCGCAGACGGAACATTCCTTGCTCGCGCTCTTCAGCAAACAGTACGCGCAGCGTACTGGCCGATTTTCCAAGCAGTGCATGCGCAACGTTTCGTGCGAACAGCATACCGCCCGTCTCGGGTCCAATCACGATATCGATGCGCTCTTTCTTGAAGCGATTAGCAATCACTTCCGCTAGGTCACGTGAAAGATTCACATCCTTCAAAATCTCATGCTTGTCGATGTAGCCTTGTCCGTGACGTTTCGCCGAGCGACTTTCCCCCTTGAGTCTGAAGTGACCAGGGAGGATTGCTCCTACTCGATGCAGTTCATTGTGGAAAAATTCCTGATGATTGAAATCCATGGACTCCTCCTGTGTACGAGTACTTCACTCGGTTTATAACACATTTTTTTAAGATAATCCAGAAATGAAATCCCCGGCATCGCGTTTTGCGATGCCGGGGTTGTTCTGCCAGCTACTGAGCCGGGTGGTCGATGGCGAGATCGTAGATCTCGCGCATCTTGTTCGGATTCCCTTTGTACGTGATCATCACGGTCAACGGGCGATTCGTCTCGGGGCACCGCTTCTTGCCCATGAGAATGACCTTGTGCGGGACGGCGAATTCGATGCGCCCTCCGAGTGACAAATCCGAAACGAAGGTGTTTCGCTCTGTTCCCGGTTCGACATACTCGAAGTGTTCGTCACGCTTGTTTTTCGTCAGTAGCTGAATAGTTCTTTCTACCACTACAACAACCTCCACATCGGAAAAGATTTGAACATTATATACGTTGTTTCTATTTTTGTCAATACAACCTCCATGATATATATGTGGACTGCTTGTGCTACGATAGAGAAAAAGTCGGACGTTATAGGAGGGCGCTAATGTTAACGCTATGTCTGAACAAACAATGTACGAGAAGCTGAAAGCAGCGTGTCCGTGCGGGTCAGGGAAAACATATGTTGAGTGTTGTGGAAAGGGAGAGCCGTGTCCATGCGGATCTGGGAAGAAGGCAATTGATTGTTGCTTTGTGAGTCCAGAAACCCACGAAGAAAAAGCATAATATTTTCTAAAAAATCTCCGCCAGCTGGCGGAGATTTTTTGTTTTTCCTTCTATCACGCCGTTTTCTTTTTAGTAATATCAGCGAGGATTTTTTTCACTTGCTTCATCTGATCTGCATCGATAATTGAGAGGGGATAGGTGTTCGGATTTTTCTTTTTTAGTGACGTCACAATTTTATTAAGAGTCGCAGGCTCTACGGTGTCGCTCTTTGAAATAAATACGTACTCTGGCTTTTCAAGTAATGCTTTACTGTATGCGCCAAGTTCACCCCGAATAATCTTGTAATCCTCGAGTGGGCGCTCAGAATCTGCCGACACCAAATGGAATAGTGTACGCGTGCGTTCAATGTGTTTGAGAAATTTTATGCCAAGCCCCCTACCTTCCGATGCGCCCTCAATAATTCCCGGTACGTCCGCAAGTACTAAGTCGTAATAGACGCCAAGATGGGGTTCGAGTGTGGTAAATTGATAGTTTGCCACTTTACTTTGCGCGTGCGTAAGTTCATTCAGTAGGCTCGATTTCCCAACATTTGGGTAGCCAAGCAGTCCCACATCTGCAATGAGTTTTAGTTCGAGGCGCACACGAAATTCTTGCCCCGGGAGTCCCGGTTGGAATTCTTTAGGGCTCGTATTAATCGCAGAACGAAATTTGTAGTTACCCTTCCCTCCGCGACCACCGCGCGCACCAAGAATCTGCTCACCAATGCGGAGGACTTCCTGTGTGGTGCCTGTATCTAAATTATGAATCACGGTGCCTACCGGGATTTTCAGCATTGCGTCTTTCCCGTCGTGGCCATCCGCAAATTGTGCTTTCCCGTCTTCTCCTTTTTCCGCGGCGACTTCTTTTTTATGACGAAATTGCAGGAGCGCTCCAATATTTGAGACACCTTCAAAAATAACGCTGCCGCCGTCACCCCCGGTTGCTCCTGTGGGGCCAAGGGATTTCACCACATTATTGAACGAGACTTTTCCTCGGCCGCCATGTCCCGCCTTGATGGTGATTGTGACGTCATCAATTAACATACTCGGATGATACAGAAAAAGAGCACTCTCGCACAGGGAGCGTTGCAGGAAACAACAACAGAGATTTTTACTTGCGTTTTATTGCTCCAAGAATCAATTGCGGCTCAAAGCCCTCAGGGACTCGTCCTGTGCTCGCGTACTCGAATAGCACCACCTTAAATATTGCGTTGAGTGCGTTTTGTAGTAACACAGTGAACAAGAATGCAAAGACGAAAATCGCGGTAAGTGCAATAGTGGGACCTGCGGTAAGTAATTCCATTGTATTCAGGCCGGCTAACGCACTCACGTAGAGAACAATCAGGAACAGATGTACAAAGAAGAAATATAATCCCATCGAAAAATTCATTATCAATGTTTCACCCCACGTTTGTTTAAATATGAACGCTGATTTTTTTAGAGATGCACCAACCGATGCTTTATCAATGAGTAGTACGGGCACCATAAAGAATGTCAGTACACCCCACGCTGCTCCGAGCAACCAGATAACAATTTTTCCCAGTAATTTTGATCGATCAAAAATGATCTGCAAAATTAATCCGACGGTGGACGCAACCAGTGACCAGACAATGATTTTTCCTAGTATGCTATTCGCAGCGCGGATGCCATCAGAAAAAGAAGCGTTGCCACCGAGTATACGAGTATGGACAACAGCGGTCAGACCCGCCTGAAAATAGGTAGCGATGAAGAATATTACAAGATATACTCCAAATCCCCACGCGTAGGCAGCTGCGTCACTCTGCACCGGTTCTTCCGCGGCGAGGGCTTCAACGTTCCCAGATACTATTAGGCCGACAATCATTGCAATGCAGAGCACCGAACAAAATAGCGCAGAAAGCAAAGGAAATAGCATTACCTCTTTATCTTTGCGCAACAGCTCAAAACTTTCGGTAGTGAGCAAATAACTAGCACGGAATCTGCCGATTCTTTTCTCAGGGATTATTGGAACGGGGGGTTGCTGATATTGAGGCCGATTCGGCACTGGGATGTTTGATGTTTCCATAGAGCAATTATATCAAGTTGTCATGTAGGTATCAGGGTGCCTGTGTGCATCTTTCTGTTCCTTGTCGGTATTGCTATGATGTACACACAGCTTTTCTGAAATTTATGAAGTCCACACTCAAAACAACGCTACTATTTTTACTCATTCTTTCTGTTGGGCTTGGCGCGACCCATTGGTATCAATTGGCAATGATGGGGTACGCATACGGAGGAAACTCCACCATTGAGCGAGTTTCTAAACAACTTTACTATTCCGCCGTTGCCACGCTTCCACACATGAAGCCCGCAACCAAAGATCTCGCAGTGAGATTCCATCGCCAAGAGCACCCACTTTCATGTGAAATTGCGTCGCTGAAAATGGCGCTGAATTTTAAACAAAAAAATGTGACCGAAACAGAATTGTGGGTGTACATGCCGTACGATGACTATGAGGCGCGAAGAGCGGGAAATATTTGGGGGGATCCCGACAAGGGCTTTGTCGGATCCATTAATGGCACGATGCCAAATTCGGGATACGGTATGCATGAAGAACCCACAGCAAATCTTGCGAAAAGATTTGGAGAGGCAAAAGCAATAAATAATGGGACGCTCGAGGGTCTCATCACAGAAATTGATGCAGGAAATCCCGTCATTGTGTGGAGTGGATATGGGAAAGATATTTCTTGGTACACCAAAGCGGGGAAACGTGTGAAGGCAGTGCGAGGCGCGCACGTACGCGTGCTCACTGGATATGTGGGAAGCGCGCATGATCCTGAGCAGTTAATTATGATGGATCCCATTTACGGGAAAGTATGGTGGTCGCAAGAAAAATTTATGGAGCAGTGGGAGACGCTCGGAAAGCGTGCAGTGGTGGTGTATTAAAATCAGTTGAGGCATACAAATAAAAAACCCCGGCAGACGTTGCGTTTCCGCACTGTCTGCCGGGGTTTTTTATATGCCCTAAATACAAAGCTAAAACCACGGCCGTGAGGCCGTGGTTAG
>CAYHYZ010000046.1:0-4346 GCA_964360995.1 uncultured Candidatus Saccharibacteria bacterium | reverse complement strand
CTTATGTTCAAGTCTTTTGGACGCATCTCGTGGATCGAGTAACCCACGTGCAACGTAGCTTCCAATTTTGCACTCAAGTCCCAATGCCTCTAAGCGTTTCCAGGTTACCCCGTGCTTTGTATGTGCACGTGCAATTTCTTGCCACATGCCTTGTTTGACGCGCGCGTGAAGGCGGCGATGAATATTCTTTTTTAGCTCCGCATCCGGCAGATCAATGCCTATAGTAAGCACGTCGTACGGAGATGAAGTTACTAGTTTTGGAATGGGAGATTTTGTATATGCAATAATTTCAAGTGCGCGGATGACGCGACGAGGATTTTTGAGATCAATCGTTCGCGCACGCTCCGGATCTTTTTTTAGTAGCATTTGAGCAAGTTCACGTACGGATTTCTTTTCGAGTTTTTTTCGCAACGCCTGATTTGGGGGTACTTCCGGGAATCGTTTTCCAGACAGTAGCGCGTTCATATAAAATCCTGTTCCTCCTACAACAATAGGGATGTTTCCACGCTTAACGATTTCATTGATGGCATTCGTTGCGTGCAAAACGTACCTCGTAACATCCAGCGTACGCGCGGGGCTCACTATATCAGTGCAATGATGTCGTACACCGCGCATTTCTTTTTTTGTGACTTTTCCGGTCGCGAGATTTAAGTATTTATATACTTGTCTAGAGTCGGCAGAAATAACCTCGCCATGGATGTGTTTGGCAAGTTGAATACCAAGCGCAGTTTTTCCGGATGCTGTTGGTCCCACAACCGCGATGATTTTTTGTAGCACCGAGTGTTGCATGAGCGTTACGATAATTGAGTTGAGCGCAACTCGCAAGATGTGAATGCTGTTGCAAAATACACATCGAACTACATACCCACCTCTGCGCGGCCACGCAGAGGTGGGTATGAGCATTTATTGGAAAAGAAATAACCCCTCGACGCCACGTGCGTCGAGGGGTTGGTTGGAGTGGGGTGCGGGAAGCTTCAGGGCGGCAGTGTTTCTTTGTACCCACAGGCTATCATCCAGCCATGATGAGCGCAAGATTACTTGTCGGTGGAGACTTTCTTGATGAGCGCTGAAGGAGTCATCGCACCTTCATCACCTTTCTCGCGGGAGCGAACGCTGACCATACCAGACTCAGCCTCTTTGGGACCGATAATGAGCATATAGGGGACTTTTTGGAGTTGCCATGCGCGAATTTTTTTTCCAATTGATTCGTTGCTCGCATCGAGTACCGCACGCACTCCAGCGACAACTAACTCTTCCGCTACTTTCACGCCATAATCAATTATTTTATCGCTGACGGTGAGCACCGCAACTTGCACGGGAGACGCCCACGCCGGAAGCGCTCCACCAGTGTGCTCAAGGAGCACCGCGATAAAACGTTCGAGTGATCCCATAATTGCCGCATGAATCATGACAATACGCTCTTTTGTTCCGGATTCGTTGACGCATGTGAGATCAAATCGTTCCGGCATATTCATGTCGAGTTGCGCGGTAGCAACCTGCCAGGTGCGCCCAAGTGAATCAGTAGCCATAAAGTCGAGCTTAGGGCCGTAGTACGCAGATTCTCCAGGCGCCTCATCGACAGTCTCGCCACGACTCTTCGCTACCGCGCGAAGTGCGTCCTCAGCGGTTTGCCAGTTTTCTTTGGATCCAATGTAATTTTCAAAATGTTTCGGATCATGCAATGAGAGTCGTACTCGCAAGGTAAACCCAAACTTTGTATAAAATGTTTGAATGATGTCCCAGATGGTGTTGAGTTCTTCTGCAATTTGTGAAGTACGACAGAACACATGCGCGTCATCTTGCGTGATGGCTCGCACGCGGGTAAGTCCTCCGAGCTCTCCTGATTGTTCATCGCGGTATACTTTTGTGGTATTGGCATAGCGAATGGGCATCTCTTTATAGCTGTGTGGATGACGATCATAAATTTGCGTATGATGCGGACAATTCATCGGCTTTAACGCAAATTCGTGACCTTCACGAGAAGTCAGTTTAAATAAGCCATCCTGAAATTTTTCCCAGTGACCGCTTTTCTCATATAAATCTTTTTTGGTGATGTGTGGAATATCCACGCGCTCATATCCAGCCTTTTTACGAAGTTCCCAGACATATCCATCGAGTACATCGCGGAGTAGTGTTCCTTTTGGAGTCCACAAGGGAAGCCCAGGACCTACGAGCTCAGAGAACACGAAGAGATCTTGTTCTTTCCCAATTTTGCGGTGGTCACGATTTTTTGCTTCCTCAAGTTGCTTCAAATGCGCTTCGAGTTCCGCCTTTGTCTCAAACGCGAGTCCATATACGCGCGTAAGCATTTGTTTAGTGGCGTCACCTCTCCAATATGCCCCTGCAACGCGCTGGAGTACAAATGAATCGGGATCAATGTCTTTCGTGCTGTCGGCGTGCCCCCCTTTGCAGAGATCGGTAAAGTCACCGATGGTGTATGCGGTGAGCGTTTTGCCCTCACCTGCGTACTCATCAATGAGCTCTACTTTAAACGGTTGAGACACAAACGTTGTGCGCGCCTCGTCTGCACTTACTTCTTTTCCCGTCATCTCAAGACCTTTTTTGACGAGTTTTTGCATTGCCTCGGTCAACTTTGGCAGGTCAGCGTCCGTGATGGGTTTGGAGAGTTGAAAATCGTAATAAAATCCATTTTCAATGGTCGGCCCAATCCCAAGTTTTGCACTTGGGTCACGCTCTAGCACTACTGTCGCGAGTAGATGGGCAAGTGTGTGTCGGTTGTGTTCAAGATTAATCATAAGGCTAGTATAATTGCTGTAACACCGCAGACGATAAGTATTCCGATTTTTGCGACCCTAATAGGTGTGGGATTCTCAATTTGCCATTTTAGAACCTTTTCGAGTCGTTCTTTCGATTCAGCCTCGCTGGTAATTATAATAAATTTTGCAGAAGGAGAGTAATAACTTTGGGCAATTTTCAGAGATAAAAAAGAAAAAACAAAATAAATAGCTAAAGCCTTCAAAATAAACACTAAAATACTCATCTCAGTTTCATCAAATTTTAGGATGATGGCGAAGGCCAATAAAGGAATAACAAAACAAATAATATAGAGCGGCCTATACGACCAAAGTTTTTGATATTGACGGCCGAGTTCATTCAAGGGTGAATCTGCGAGCAAGCGAGGAAGTTTGCTGAAGGACCCCGCTTGCCATGCCTTTAGCAAAGTTAAAATAACAATAAACGAAAGCAGGATCGCAGAAATTTGGTACACTAGCTCATTTTCCATGCCTCAACTGTAACAAAAATAGCACTTTCGCGCTATTTTTCATTTAACTTGTTAGGGCTTCTATTTTATCACAAATGATGTTGTGGGTGCCATTGCGAAGCTGGACTTTACCCTCAATCACCACAAAACGCATGTCGTTTGTGTTCGATGGGGATTATGAGAGGCGAAGTAGAAGAATGCCGGCTACTACCACTGCAGTCAAAGCTAAGTATATATACCTGTAAGGCAACCACTTACGGGATATCAGCATTGTTAAAAAATCAATAACCGCCAAAATAGCAAATAAATCGAGAGTCACTATAAAAAATATGGGGCCAGGACGCGCTTTTAACATAAACAACCAAGAATCCGATAGTTTCCCTAAGTAAAATACAGTATAGCCAACCGGTATTGTAAGTGCCAATGCCACCAATGCATGGATAATGATTCTTCGTATTGTAAACTGATTATTTAATAAATTATTCATAGTATCTTTTGCTCAAAGCTATCAGCTATAAGCTGTTCTAGCTCTGTATGACCTCTACCTTATCACAGATGATGTTGTGGGTGCCATTGCGGAGTTGTACCTTACCTTCAATCACCACACAAGCGCTTGGGACGAGGAGGTGCCCATATAATTTGAGCGTTTCCGGAAATGCGACTGCTTCGATTGTGTCTTCCATATCTTCAAGTTTCAAAAATGCCATAGGATCTCCGCGCTTCGTAAGAATGCGACGCACGTCGACAACATACGCAGGCATACGCACAGTGCGACGCTTCCCCGATGCTTTCACTGATTGGATATTCTCCTTGAGATTTAAATGCGCAGCACTTTTGGTGAGTGGGTGACCTGACACATAGAGGCCCAGAAGCTCCTTCTCCCATGCGAGTTTGACGTGATCGGGCGCAATGTCCGCTGGTTTTAGTTGCAAGGTGGGTAGCATCGTTTTATCGCCGAACAAACTAAACAATGAATCCTGATTTTTTGCATTTGCTCCTGCGTGTTCCCGGGACACCGAAAGAAGCGCCTCCATATTTTCGAGTATTTGATTGCGCTCACCGAGCGTGTCGAGTGCACCAGTTTTCGCGAGCGCCTCGAGCGATTTTTTATTGAGATCTTTTT
>CAYHYZ010000045.1:0-4442 GCA_964360995.1 uncultured Candidatus Saccharibacteria bacterium | reverse complement strand
GTGGGTCCTCGGTTCAAATCCTAGAGGCTGCTCCAATAAAACCCGTACTCTATGTGCGGGCTTTCTATTACCAGATATCCACTTGCATATACCCTAGGGGGGTATATGATAGATACATATGAAGTCTACAAATAAAGCGTCGGTATTACGCCGCTTAAAAATCATTGAAGGGCAGGTACGTGCGCTCCAGGATATGGTCAGTAGTGACAAGTATTGTATTGATGTCATTACACAGACATCAGCAGTAAAGCAGGCGCTCTCTGGCGTTGAAGACGCTTTGCTCGAGAGTCACCTTGGCTCATGCATCGTGAAGCAAATTGCGTCTGGTGAGACCGGGAAAGCAACAAAGGAAATGATGAAGGTCTATCAATTAAAGCGAAAATAATTCTCGCGACATGAAAACGGAAACATTTTCAGTAAAGGGCATGCATTGCGCGTCATGCGCAATAAATATCGAAAAGTCTCTCAAAAAATCGGAAGGAGTATCAACGGTGGAAGTAAACTACGCGACAGAAGTGGCAAAAATTTCATATGATCCGAATCAAACGAATGTGGAGACGCTTTCTCACCACATCGCACCTCTCGGCTATTCTTTAACGCCACGTATTATGCCATCGGCAGAATCCATGGGTATGAGTGCAAGCGAGCATACTGCGCACACAGGCGTGGGACAGTCAAAACAAGAAAAACTCGCTGAAGTTGCGGCGATGCGGAGTAAAGTGCTGATTTCAATTCCACTCACGGTGGTGAGCATTTTTATCATGGCGTGGGATATGCTGATGGAGTTTGGTGTGCTTGAGGGTCCATCAATGGTGATTGAAGATTTTTTTCACCATCTGTTGCCGATTATGGCGACGTATATGCTCTTTTATGTTGGTCAACCCTATCTCATGGGGGTATATCGGTTTGTGAGACACGGGAGCGCAAACATGGACACCTTGATCGGTATCGGTACGTCTGTCGCGTTTATATATAGTTTTATCGTTACTGCATTTGAGGAGACGCTCGCGCCATATGTGAATGTATCAAGTACATATTATGACGTGACTATTGTGGTCATTGCGTTTATTACGCTTGGGAAATATTTGGAGGCGCGCGCAAAAATTAAAACGGGAGATGCGATTGAAAAACTACTCAATTTGCAGGCAAAAACTGCGCTGATTATTAAAGATGGGAAAGAAGTCGAAATTCCTATTTCACAAGTGACGCACGGCGACATCATTATTGTGAAGCCGGGAGCACGAATTCCGGTAGACGGAGTTATTGTGGAGGGCGAGACACATATCGATGAATCAATGGTGACCGGTGAGCCTATGCCGGTCGGCAAAAAATCGGGAGACACGGTAGTCGGAGGCACCATGAACACCACGGGTGCAGTAAGGATGCGTGCAACGAAAGTAGGATCAGAGACACTGCTTGCACATATTATTCAGATGGTGGAGAACGCGCAAGGAAGCCGCGCTCCCATTCAGGCGCTTGCAGATAAAATTTCAGGTGTGTTTGTGCCGGTCGTGCTCGTGCTCGCGTTCATGACACTTGGTTCGTGGATATTTTTTGGTTCTTCTGCGCTTGGGTTTTCAAAAGCGCTGACGCTCGGTCTTACATCTTTTGTTGGCATTCTCGTGATTGCGTGTCCGTGTGCACTCGGGCTCGCCACTCCTACCGCAATTATTGTGGGAGTGGGAAAGGGTGCAAGGTCGGGAATTCTCATTAAAGACGCCGCAACACTCGAGAAGCTGCATCAAGTAGACACGGTGGTGATGGATAAAACCGGAACCATTACGAAAGGAAAGCCAGAGGTGGTGCTGTTTAAAAATGCTTCTACTCTTCCAGACAGTGAGGTGATTTCAATTGTCTACGCGTTGGAGCGAAAATCAGAACACCCCCTTGCGTCTGCGATTATCGAGTACGCAAAATCGAAAAATACTACCGATAAAACGGTCACCGAATTTGCGGCAATCAAGGGTCAGGGTGTACAGGGGCGTGTGGACGGTGCGGACTACGTAGTCGGAAATATAAAACTTATTTCAGAGCGCGGTCTCACCTTTAACCAGGATGCCATTCATTCAGGAACCGCGCTCGGACACACACCAATTATTGTTGCCTCTGAAGCATCGGTGCTTGCGATACTCATGGTAGCGGACGCGGTGAAGCCGGAGGCAATAGAGGCAATTCGCGCAATGCACCAGATGGGCATTCGTACCGTGATGCTCACAGGAGATCAACAGCGCACCGCCGAAGCGATCGCCAAAGAAGTAGGAATTGATGAAGTGGTGGCGGAAGTCATGCCAGAAGATAAATTGCAAAAGATTGAAGAGTTGCAGCGTGGCGGACACATTGTTGCGATGGCGGGCGACGGTATCAACGACGCACCGGCACTTGCCCGTGCGGATGTAGGGATTGCTATGGCCACCGGAACAGACGTAGCAATTGAAACGGCAGGCATTACGCTGCTCCATGGAGACATTGCGAAACTAGTGCAGGCTATTCGGCTTTCTAAGCTCACGATGCGCGGGATTAAACAAAACTTGTTTTGGGCATTCATCTATAACGTGGTGGGTATTCCCATTGCCGCAGGAGTATTATATCCAGCTTTTGGCATACTTCTGAGTCCGGTGTTTGCGGGATTTGCGATGGCATTTTCAAGTGTATCGGTGGTGGGTAATTCTCTACGATTAAAAACGAAAAAGATATAACGTATGCGTACATATACTTTTCACGCGAGTGGCATGCACTGCAATTCATGCGTGCTGCTCATCGAGGATACACTTACAGCAGTTTCAGGAGTTGGTTCGGTGCACGCATCATTAAAACACTTTCGTGTTGTGGTGAGCGGAGAATTTGGCGACAAAACTTTCGAACATCTTGCGGAAGACTTCAGTGCACTACTCAAACCGCATGGATATTCATTGTCAGTGGAGCGGCAGAAACATAGCGCGCAGTGGAGTCAATTTCAATATGCACTTCCCATTGCGCTCGCATTTATTGCATTCTTTATCCTTCTTCAGAAACTTGGGGTTGTGAATTTGGTGGGTGCAGGTGAGGTAAGTTACGGAACCGCATTTGTTGTGGGGCTCATTGCGTCTGTTTCAACGTGTATGGCCGTCGTTGGGGGACTCGTGCTTTCGATGTCCGCAAACTTCGCGAAAGTGGGCGATTCGACGCGGCCGCAAATATTATTTCACGCAGGCAGGATTATTTCATTTTTTGTGCTCGGAGGTGTGATTGGTGCGCTCGGGGCAGGACTTCAACTCGGTGGCACCGGATCGTTTATTATGAGCATCATCATTGCGCTCGTACTTATCATTCTTGGCGTGAATTTACTTGATGTATTTCCCAAAGCGAAATATATGCAACTGACCATGCCAAAATGGGTGGGGAGTCGCATGCATGCGGTAAAAAATCTCAATCACACAATTACCCCACTGCTCGTGGGCATTGCAACCTTCTTCCTTCCCTGTGGATTTACACAATCAATGCAAATATATGCTCTTGGTGTGGGAAGTTTTATGAAGGGTGCACTTCTCATGTCCGCATTTGCCGCAGGAACGTTTCCGGTACTTGCGCTACTGAGCTTCAGCTCAATAGGAATACACTCAAAATTACAAACGGGCATATTCTATAAAACTGCCGGAATAATTGTGGTATTCTTCGGAGTAATGAATGCACTGAATGCGCTCATGGCCGCCGGCATTATTCCTCCGCTCTATACGCTGTAAAGATACATATGAAATCAACGACCGCTTCCATTATCATTGCGGCTCTTATTATAGCCGGGGCGCTTATGCTGAGTGGAAAACAATCAAATCCAAATACATTGCAACCGCGTGACGGTGAAAATGTGTCGGTGGTAGATGGAAGGCAAATCATTGAAATTGGTGCGAAGGGAGGATACGCGCCTCGCGTGACAACCGCGGCCGCCGGACTCCCCACCACTATTCGCGTGCGCACGTCAGGTACCTTTGATTGTTCGTCTGCACTCGTGATTCCTGCGCTGAACTATCGAAAAAATCTTCCACCTTCTGGTGCGGTGGAAATAGAGTTACCTCCTCGAGAGTCTGGGTACGTACTTCAGGGACTTTGCAGTATGGGCATGTACAATTTCCAGGTTCGTTTTCAGTAGGTACAGTACATAATAATGATCCCCGGACTCGTTTAGTCCGGGGATGTGGTTTAGTACACTTTTTCTGGTCCGTGTTCCGGACCTTTACGCACGATTGATTTCGCGTTGGAACCGATCTCGAATCCAAGCACATCTTTACCTAAAGGAAGCTGATACTGCACGAGCTCCCCTGGTGGTCTCAGTGCCAGAATGAGAACAACGCAACACCGTATGTCATTCGCCTGAATTTCACTGAGATACGAGTTTACGCTGTGCCAGAACTCCATTCGAAGATGTGGGTTTCTATTGCCGCGAACCAGAACGCACCTACCTCTTAGTG
>CAYHYZ010000044.1:0-4557 GCA_964360995.1 uncultured Candidatus Saccharibacteria bacterium | reverse complement strand
TAACCACGGCCTCACGGCCGTGGTTTTAGCTTTGTATTTAGGGCATATAAAAACACCCTCAGATGTTCGAAGGGTGTTTTTGTGCTCGTGGTTACTTCCGTTTTGATTTTGATCGTTCGTTTTCACTAAGAAATTGTTTACGCAGTCGTACTGAGGTGGGTGTGATTTCCAAGAATTCATCGCTACCCATAATTTCAAGACCCCGCTCAATAGAAAGCTCCCACGGAGGGGTGAGCTCAATTGCTTCATCAGAACCCGATGCACGCACGTTGCTCAGTTGTTTCCCTTTTGTAGGATTGACTGCCATCTCTTCTCCTTTTGATGTATTTCCAATCACCATGCCCTCATACACCTCGGCAGTTGGCCCAATATAGAGTGTGCCACGATCCTGTAAGTTCCACAGCGAAAAACCGAGCGCCTTCCCAGACGTCATAGAAATCATTGATCCGACTTCGCGCTTGCGAATTTCACCCACAAATTCTCGAAATCCTATAAAACGTGAGGATAAAATTCCCTCTCCGCGGGTATCAATCACAAATTGATTCCGATATCCCAGTAACCCGCGTGTGGGTCCTTCGAATATCAGACGCACCGTGTCTCCATGCACCAACATGTTTTGTAGTGTGCATCCGCGTGTGCCGAGTCTCTCAATGATGGCGCCCTGATATTGCGACGGGGTGTCCACCACCACTTCTTCGAATGGTTCCAGCTTCTTGCCATGTTCCTCCCGCACAATCACTTTTGGTTGCGAAACTTGCATTTCATATCCTTCGCGACGCATATTCTCAAGTAAAATTGAAATGTGAAGCTCTCCGCGCCCTGCAACAGCGAAGGTGTCCCCTGTATTAAAATCTACGCGCAGCCCCACATTCACTTCAAGTTCTCGCTCGAGCCGTTCACGGATTTGCCGAGACGTCACAAACTTTCCTTCTCTTCCGGCAAATGGAGAGTTGTTCACAAAGAAGTTGAGCTCGATAGTCGGCTCGTCCACCGCGATTGCAGGGAGTGGAGCAACTGACTCATCAGTGGTAACGGTTTCTCCAATATCAATATCGGGGAGTCCCGCAATCATCACAATGTCACCCGAAGAAGCCGAAGTAACAATTTCTTTTTGCATTCCTTTAAAAGAATAGATCTTCGTGATTTTTCCTTTTCTGGTTTCTCCGTTAGGTTTTTTGACGAACACTTGGTCTGCATCTTTGAGTACGCCGTCATAAATACGCCCTACTGCCATACGCCCAAGAAAATTGTCATACGCTAAGTTAAATGGCTGAAATGTCAGCGGCACTCCATCGGTCGTGCGCACTGCGGACGGAACGTGCGCTAAAATAGTTTCAAGAAGCGGGGTGAGATCAGTAGATGTATCATCTAGTTTCTTTTTTGCGATACCTTGTCGCCCAATGGCATACACCACAGGAAATTCTGCCTGCTCGTTTGACGCGCCAAGTTCCAAAAAAAGTTCAAGTACCTGCTCTTCGGAACGATGTGGATCTGCGGCGGGTTTGTCAATTTTATTGATCACAACGATGGGGCGAATGCCAAGCTCAAGTGACTTTTTGAGCACAAATCGTGTCTGCGGCATGGGACCTTCCTGTGCATCTACCACAAGGAGCACAGAGTCGATGGAACGGAGCACGCGCTCTACTTCGGAACCAAAATCTGCGTGTCCGGGAGTGTCTACGATATTAATTTTCGTGACTGGAAGTCCTGAGCTTATCGAAGGATAAAAAATTGCTGCGTTTTTACTGTAAATGGTAATACCACGCTCTTGTTCGAGCGCGTTGGTGTCCATGGTTGCTCCCTCAACTGAAAGCCCCGCCTGCTTCATTAGGGCGTCGGTAAGTGTGGTCTTCCCATGGTCCACGTGAGCGATAATTGCAATATTGCGAATTTCCATATTAAGAAAAAATTCCCTCAAAGGGTGCTGGAATAGTACTAAATGAAGGAGCAGATGTCAATGTATGTTGCGCTCGCTAGCCAGCGTACTACAATAGAAACAGTTAGCTCTTGAGGGAAATACATGAGCGCGAAAGATGAAAGAGAGCTGGAGGGAGGAATCCGATTGCTCGTTTTGGCATTCATTGCGGTGGTTGCCATTGCGTTCCTGCAAAACTTGAGCACTATCTTCTCATGGATTCAAAAAACAGTCTTGCCCTAGGGCAAGACTGTTTTCCATTGTCACTTCGATTTAATTGCCTTGTGCGCTCTTCTTGCGGATGATCGCATCTACATCGTCCTCGTGCTTTTTTTGCTCGGCGTCTTCCTTGTTCAGCTCATCAATAATTTTTTGGACCTCGCTTGGCGGTAGTTTGCTGATTTTCTCTTGATGTATCCGATCCAACTCATCCTCCGACGGTAAAATCTCTTGTAATCCCTCGGTCGGAACGTCAGTCCATTCCTTTTTTTCTGTATCGTGGCCTTGCTTCCCTATTTCGGGCTTAGGCTCCCGTTCGTGTGCATTCGTCATACATATACTATATAGTACGCGCACCAAACAGCGAAGTATGAAAGTCTCATTTATCAAAGAGTCCGAGCAAAAATATAACCTCTCTTGTACCCGTGATGACGGGACAACAACCTCCGCAGCACTTGAAATGCGGAGTTATTTCAAACATGACCTTACACACTTTGTGGTAGAAAAAATGGCGCACATTAATTACGGTTTTTTTGGTCAAATCATCAGCGGCATGCAGGTGGAGGAACTCTCACCAAAAGCAATCAAGGCGCGGGGAGACACTATGAATTCTCGTGAACAAGCCCTTGAAATTATTGTCGCATCGCTCCAAAAGACACACCCCACTGATACAAATGCAGAGGAATTTGTGGGTAAAATGAATGAATATCTTTCACAACTTTCTGTCGCGAAACCACAGTATTTCACTGTGGGGTTTGTGAAGCATGTGCTCAAGGAATTTGATGAACTCCTTCGGAGATGGCACACACTCCGTCACGGAGGGATTCTTACAATTACATTTTAATGTTGTCTACACTCCAAGCGCCACGCGCGCGGAATGATTGCGATGAATGAGTTCGTCGTTTCGTAGTGATTGAAAAAACTCATATTGACTCTTAGGAGTGCGTCCATACGCGGTAAGAAACTTGCTATGCATATTTTTTCCACGCAGCTCTGCTTCGTGAGTATCAATAAATTCTTGATATTGGCGCACTGCGTGAGATTCAAAAATATAGTTAATCTCTTGTGAAATTGCGGGCTTGATCAGTGCAAGAACATACGAAATCCAAAAATATTGGAACGCGAATACCAGCGGGCACACATAATGCCGAATGAACCCCGATGGAGTTTCCTGACGTGCGAGCTCGGAGATCACCACGACGTGCATAGTTTCGTTATCGTGTGCGAGTCTCGCGTATTTCGCTGTGTACGATAACTCGAGCGCGCGCGCTGCGTTGGTATAAAACAACGTTTGTAAGGTATATGCCGCTGATTCCCATGAAAAATACGGAACGCGTGCGGCAACTTCAATCGAACGAAACTTTAAATATGACGGCTGGTGACCGTAGAGCACATTCCCCGTGCCTACAATAAGTGCGCCGAGGATACGCGAGATACGACGTGGCTGAAAGTCTCCGTACTCGCCGTTTATTGCATCAAACTCTGCAGGACTGTTGAGTCTCGCATTCAACTCCTCGTGGGCTTCGTGTGTAAGTTCCATATGATGGTGTAATAAAAATAATACGACTCACGCCGCATTATTAAATCTATTTCTTTCCTTTTTGAGAGCTGCGCGGCTGTTTTTTAACACTGCGAAGCCCCGCATTTTTGGCCTGCCCACCAAGACGCGGTGCCTGCGTGAGATGCGCCATGCGCTCCTTATCGTATTTTGAAATTTCTTTTTTCATACTTTTTGGTGATTCCCCTGTGCTCGTATCGTACACCCAATATGTATCGACGTCTATTTTGCTAGATCGAGTATTTCGTCGATACGAATTTGCTTCACAAACTCTGGCACGTGACTCACGAGTATCATCGCGCCCTGATACTTACTGAGCGCCGTTGCAATGATGGGAATGTGACGAAAGTTGATGTGGTTGGTAGGCTCGTCCAAAATGAGAATGCCTGGCTTCATGAGCACGAGTTGGGCAAATGCCACCAGTCCCTTCTGCCCTTCGGACAGCGTACCAATCTTCGCGCGAATAAGATCTCCTGTGATGAGAAATTGTCCGGCAGTCGCACGAAGATTTTCTTCGATAGGGATTGCCATCACGCGCGCAAGCGTTTGATGCACTGTCTCATTTGGTTCGAGCGTCGAAAAATCTTGGCGATAATACCCAATGCGCACACCATCTGCAATTTTTGCACCCTTTGCCTTTCCGGTAGCGAGCGCTTCAAGTAACGTACTTTTACCAATTCCATTTGGACCAGAAAGCAACAAGTGCTGATTGCGCACCAATGAAATATTTGCCTTCTTTTTCACTACTTTAGCGCCGTGCATGATCGAGTACTCAGTAATATGCAAAATCTCCCCCACGATATCGGGTTGTGACGGAATTTCAAATTTGCGAATGGTTTTATCTTCTGCGCGCACATCCACCACG
>CAYHYZ010000043.1:0-4667 GCA_964360995.1 uncultured Candidatus Saccharibacteria bacterium | reverse complement strand
AACCAATGTTCCATTTTCTGTTCGTAACACTACACCCCTAATTCGCGCGAATTAGGGGTGTAGTGTTACGTGGCTGTTGAGAGCAAGAAAACCCCCATGCCGCGTTGCAGCATGGGGAATTTTGTTAGAAGTGTTCGAGGAGTTCCAGCAGTGTATCGATAATCATTTCATCGGCATGTCCCGCTCCTCGAAATTCTTCTCGAGAATGCATGCCCGTGGTAATGCCAATAAATGGAATACCCAGCGCAGTCGCAAGCACGCCGTCTTGGTGATGAGTGTCCCCAACGTACACGGTTTCATTCCTCGCAATATCGAGTCCTTCGAGTACTGCGAGTACATCTCGTGCGCATCGAGGATCTGGCTTGTTGTGCGGCGCATCGAACAGTGAATGCACCGATGTAAAGAGGCTCCGTAGACCATGACTATCAATCAGGTCATACACCGAATTTCCTCGACTGGTGAGCACATGGAGTGAGACGTCCATTGCGCGCAGTTCGGCGAGCGCATATTCCGCTCCGATGGTCAGTGGGTATCCCTCCTTCACTTCCACACGCTGCCACTCATCACGGAGTCGGGTAGTATCTGCGTGTGGCCACAATTCCGAGATGATTTCCTTGAAGTTGTGTTTATGCTCGATGCGAAAGTACGCGTTGAATCGAAGTCGCCGTATCGGATCGACAGAGAGTCCAATGCGTGTGGCAGCTGAAAAGAGATGTCGCTCTACTGCGCTGATTGAGTCAATGAGTGTTCCGTCAAAGTCCAAAATGACCGCTTTGTACATAGTCACTCTCCTTTTCTGCTCCGAGTATAAATGGAACGGCCGCGTAAGTACAATGGAAGTCTTGTCCTTTCTCGGTGAGCCGATACAATAGTGGGTATGGATATTTTCTCAACTCACACGCGTGCGAAAGGAAATACGATATATTGGATTATAGGGTTTATTGCGGTCATTGGACTGGTGCTGTTGTGGTCGTACGGTTCGCAGTATTTACGCTCAGAGCCGGCAAATGAAAATAATGATGTGAATAAAGAAGCTGCTTCGAGCGCAACAACTGACGCACCCGCAGGTACGTTTGAGACAGGAGCTGATTTTCCAATCGAGGGAAGTGATGGCGCAGGAGCCGCCAGTCTTTCACAAGAAGTAAGAACATTCACAGTGCATGGTTCTATGTTCAAATATGATGTGAAAGAAATGCGCGTGCGCGAAGGCGAGGTAGTAAAAATTATTTTTACAAATGACGAAGGATTTCACGACTTCGTGCTTGACGAATTTGATGCGCGCACCGAAAAAATTGCCGCTGGGAAAACAGTTGAAGTCACATTCACTGCAAATAAAAAAGGAACGTTCGAATATTATTGCAGTGTCGGAGATCATCGCGCCAAGGGCATGAAGGGAACGTTGATTGTTGAATAATCATTAGTGAAACGAGCGAAACTTGCGCCGAAATATTTTCCTGTCATCGCCGCGCTTATGCGCGGCGATGTAGTAGTGATGCCCACCGATACCGTATTTGGTATTCTTGCATGTGCCCTCAATAGAGATGCGGTGGAACATGTGTACCGTACGCGCGGAAGAAATCCTCAAAAGCCCTGTATTATTCTGATCGCACGCGCTGCTGATGTGCTCCAGTTTGGTGTGCGTCCCACCGCTGGGCAGTACGCGCTGATGCAACGCGTATGGCCGGGATCCATCACCATTGTGCTTCAGGCGCCAAAAAAAAAATTTACGTATCTCCATCGTGGTACCCGCACACTTGCGTTTCGCGTGCCCAAGGGTGCGTTGTTGCGCGCATTGATACGTCGCACAGGACCTGTCATTGCGCCAAGCGCGAATCCCGAAGGAAAACCCGTTGCAACTTCCGCGCGGAAGGCAACACAATATTTTGGAAACGCAGTTGCAGCATATGTGTCAGGAAAACCGAGCGCAAAGGTACCATCCGGGATTATTGATCTGACAACAGTAGTGCCAACGGTGCTCCGTACCCACCCAACGCTCAAGGACTTTCGTATCGATATGAAGGGGCATACAATAGCGAAATGGACGAAGACATCAACGCGCGTGCGCTCGCGCTCCACACGGCACTCAAAGGAAAAATCTCCGTTGAGAGTAAAGCGGGCAAGGTAACCCCAGAAAATTTACCCATACTCTACACTCCGGGCGTGGGAGCCGTGAGTGCATATATTGCAAAGCACCCTGAGGCGGTCAACACTATGACGAACCGAGCAAATACGGTTGCTATTGTCACTGATGGAACCGCAGTACTCGGGCTTGGAAATATTGGACCTCGCGCCGCGCTTCCCGTGATGGAAGGAAAAGCGGTGCTGTTTAAAACGTTTGCCGGAATTGATGCGGTACCAATTTGCCTGGGCACACAAGATACAGAAGAAATCATTCGCACTGTAAAATCACTTGAGCCAACATTTGGCGGAATCAATCTCGAAGATATTTCCGCACCAAGAGCGTTTACCATACTGGCGCGTTTGCGCGCAGAAATGCAGATTCCCGTACTCCATGACGATCAGCAAGGTACAGCGGTGGTGGTGCTTGCTGGGCTCATCAATGCGCTTTCGGTGCGAGGACTTACACTTGCAGACGCCCATATTGTGATCAATGGAGCGGGTGCGGCGGGACTCGCAATTGCATCATTGCTTATTACGGCCGGGGCTACGCGCATCGTGGTCACCGATAGTCACGGAGCCCTCTATAAAGGAAGAGAAGGGATGAATGAAGAGAAAGATCGTATTTCCGAGGTGACCAATATGGTTTGCTCACTTGGTCTTGATAAAGAAGGCTGTGTATCTGGAGGGATTACGGAAGCGCTTGCCGGGGCGCATGTGTTTGTTGGAGTGAGTAAGGGGGGAGTGCTCAGCGCGGATATGGTACGCACCATGGCAGATCGTCCCATTATTTTTGCGCTTGCAAATCCGGTTCCCGAGATTTTTCCAGATGAGGCGTTCCGCGGTGGCGCGTTCATTGTCGCAACGGGAAGATCAGATTTCCCTAATCAATTAAACAACGTGCTTGCGTTCCCGGGTATTTTTCGCGGAGCAATTGATAATGGAGTACGACTTATTACTGACGACATGCTTATTGGGGCGGCTCACGCAATTGCTGGGGCAGTGGCGCATCCGGACGCCGCGCATATTGTGCCGAGCGTATTTGATGCCACGCTCGTCAAACGTGTGTCTGGTGCGATACGATAGAGACATGGAACACGACACATCACCGAAGGTCTCACTTGGCAATATCAAGAAACAAGCCGAGGCAGAACGTACATCGTGCGAGAAGATTTGGAATACATATCGCCCAGAACTGGAACATGCCGCGCAGGATCATACATACCGCACGCCCGCATCATTTCTTGCGCTTCCGACGGACGCGGAGATGGAGCGTCGCGTTAGCGCCGTTGTGAATCAGATACGCACATCGAAACTGCGCTATATTTTTCTTGTGGGTATTGGAGGGTCAAGCGCGGGAGCCGAGGCGGTAGTTTCTGCAATCACAGGAGCATCCGATGCGAAGCGAGGAACAAAATACCCAAAACTGATTACCCTCGATAACCCCTCATCGGCAAACTTTGGAAGCGTGCATGACATTGTGCAAGAAGAGCTCCAAAGTGCTGATGAATTTGCCGTGGTGATTGTCAGTAAATCCGGCACTACGATAGAAACAATCGCCAATGCGTCTGCACTCTTGTCCATCATTGCTCGATTTGGAGGAAGTGCCGCTCGCGTTGTTGCGGTATCCGAAGCAGGCTCTCCGCTCGCAGTGACTGCGGCGGCAGAAGGATGGCACATGCTCGCCATTCCGGCGAACGTTGGAGGAAGATTTTCTATATTCAGTCCTGCAGGCCTCGTGGTCATCGGGCTTATGGGAATAGATGTTGCTGAATTTCTCCGAGGTGCAGTGGCAGGGGTCTCTGAAGGGCTTACGCGCACAAAAGAGAATCAGGTAGTTGCATTGGCCTCCAGTACGCTCGCAATGCTGAAGAAAAAAATTGTTGTGCTCGACTCGATGTATTTCTCGCCACAACTCTTTGGCGTAGGACTCTGGTACCGACAACTGTTTGCCGAAAGTCTTGGAAAAAAATTCTCGGGCAAATTTCGCGCGCTAAGGTGTCCCATGCCTACTGTAAGCGTCGGTACATCGGACATGCATTCGACCGCACAATTGGTATTTGGAGTGCCGGGTGGGATTTTTACGCGCATCATTTCGGTAGCAGCAACGCACCGCGATGTAGCAATTTCACCGCACAACATTTTGAGTGCTGCGCCCGCAGTGGCCGGCTTCTCCATTCATGGTCTCCAGGGGGTGATGCAGGAGGGGATAGAGAGCGCATTTGTCGCTGCAAAACTTCCGTATATTTCTCTGACACTTCCGGTACTTTCAGCACACACACTTGGGCACATCATGGCAATGCATATGATTGAGATACTACTTGTTGCGCGCGTTGTTGGTGTTGATCCGTTCACGCAACCACATGTGGAGCTTTACAAATCGCAGGTACGCGCAAAAATGAATAAACGATCCTAAGCCGACAATACGTCGCACTCGCGCTATACTATACCTATATGCGCGTACTTTTTGATATTGGGGGCACACAAACACGTATTGCACTTTCGCGCGACGGAAAAGCACTTGGCACTCCTGTTTTTATCGCCACGCC
>CAYHYZ010000042.1:0-4686 GCA_964360995.1 uncultured Candidatus Saccharibacteria bacterium | reverse complement strand
GGGAAACCGATCCTGCGGAAACAGGAACGAGTCAGCGTCCGTATCTGGGCTCTTTATAAGGACAAGCTCATATATACGTAAACACAAGCGCAGACAATATGTCTGCGCGTACGAAGCACTATTTTTAAAAGAAGTTCAACCGTGACGGATGATCAGTACATCCCCATCTTGCACCAAATACTCTTTTCCTTCAAGTCTCATCTTTCCTAGGCGCTTTGCCTCTTGCCATCCTCCTGCGGCAAGCAGTGTCACGGAGTCCACCACTTCTGCACGGATAAATTTTTGCTCAAAGTCTGTATGAATCTCTCCTGCCGCTTGGGGCGCTGTAGATCCCTTGCGAATAGTCCAGGCACGCGTCTCTTTTGGGCCCGTCGTAAAATAACTCATTAAATTCAGCGTCTGGTACGCAAGGCGTACGAGCGTCTCAAACGATACTCCCCCAGATAAATCCAGAAGTACATATGGGCGCTGTTTTTCTTCAAGAAACGCCCTCAGTGCGGGCGATACATCTTCCTCGCGACCGTTCAGTACATACATGATCGGCTTGTCTGACAGTTTTGGAGAACCATCTTTCACGCTCTCGTCTTTAATTTGAAGCTCTAGTTCAATTGTTTCAATATCACGAACGGGATCAGGCGCGCCATCTACGTGCACTACCGTAGGATCAGGAAAACAGCGCACCACTTCCACAATTGCGGATACTTCACGAATATGCGAAAGAAATTGATTGCCAAGTCCCGCGCCGGTAGACGCGCCTTTCACAAGCCCCGCGATATCATAAAATTCTACGATCGCGGGAATCTTTTTTTCTGATTTTGACATGACCGCAAGCGCGTCGAGACGCACGTCCGGCACCGGCACAATACCCACGTTTGGATCAATAGTCGCAAATGGATAATTTGCCACGTTCACATCCAGCCCCGTGAGCTTTTGGAATAGCGTGGATTTCCCAACATTAGGAAGCCCAACAATACCAATCGAGAGTTTACTCATATATCTAAAGTATTTGGATTATAGCGCATATATGTGTTAGTGTCCCAATAGAACCTACTGGCGAGGTGACGAAGTAACAATGATCGAAATAGTGCATATCGGAAACTATGGGAAGAGCGACTGCAAGAGTATATATTTTTTAGGACCAAGTCTGATGGAAAAACACCATTATAACTGGTGTCCTGTGGCAATCCAAATACTTCGGAAATTCAACTTTTGTGGTACGGTTTTTGTTCCTCTATTTAAAGAAGGACATGAATCCTTGCATGCAGACGACCGGACAGCATGGGAACTTCAATGTCTTGATCGCGCGAGCGCGATTGCAATAGGAGTTCCATCCGCGTATGAATTTTTACGAATATCTTCTCTTGCGGTCGAAAGTAGCCTGCACCGGTACGCAGGAAAAATCGTTGTTGGTCATCCCCTTTCTTCGAAGAACCAACCGCATCGTCCTTACTATCTATTTGGGAACAAAACGATCCCGGTAGAATCGACACTACAGACAATGCTTGTGCACGCTGTGCGTATTACTCAGAGCAATAAATAATCATACGGCTACTCGAAGGCATCGGTAGCCGTATTTTATTCCCCTACAAGTGCATAACCTTTGGATAACGTGTGATCTTCGAGAGTGAAAATATGTGTATACCTCCGCGTGGGAGATCTTGCGCTCCAAGAGCTCAGGTATACGATAAAGAAGGTGGGGCTCTGTGCGGGGACTGCATCGCTCTAAGGTTAAAAAGATACAAAGATACAGCGGTACTTCATATCACCCTTGGGTGTGTGAGATCGTAATAATCTATCAAAGAGCTATAGAGCGCTCAGTCTCCACACAGGGTCGCATAGCGACCCCATTCAGATGTCCTTATCTCATCTGAATACTGACACACCCCACCACGGGGTGTGTTTATTTTTAATAAAAATCCGAAACGGTGAAATGGTGCGGAAGTTTTGGTTCGCGTGCATGTGCGCGATGCCATAACAGTCGATCAACTTCATACGCATGTGCTCTTCGTTTTTTTCTCCGTAACGCTTCGGTAATGGCTTCCACCGCACAAATAGTCCCACTCCGAATTTCAATTTCCTCAGCAGAGCCTTGTGCGAGTACACGCTTGCGCTTGAGCTTACTTTTAAGAGCGTCAGAGTATTCGATAATACCCATGTCCGCAAGAATCTGCGGCAACTTATAATCGGCAAGAGCAGTTAAATAATCTGCGTCACGAAATTTCCCATAACCCTTTCCTTCAAATGCACCGATAATATTTGCCGCAAGCATCTGTGAGCGCATCAGAAAAAATACTTTCTTTTTCTTGTGATAAAATGTGTCGTTAAATGAGTATAATTCTCGCGAGACTCGTTCAATAAAATTGCGAGCACTATGTTTGCTGGCCTCCACAAATAGTCGGGAGTCTCCTTCGTACTCATTCAGCAGTCGCAAACTCACTTTGCGCACATTCGTCCAACGCTTTTCCATAAATCCCAGTCTTCCACGTCCAGAAAATATTGCCTTAAACTCTCCAAGCGGCATCATCGAAAAATATGAGAGATTCGCCTTGCCGGGATACTCAATGAAAAAGTTCGCAAGCGCGCGCGCAAGTCCAAAATATCCATCGAACTTCTCACCCTCGTCCACGATATGCCACTTCCCCGCACGCGACCACAACGAAAACATCACCGTGTGCAATATGATGAGATAGTCGAGCATTGTGCGTGCGTCCGGAGTTTCCAGATGCACTTTTTTTGGCCACGGCGGTACTACGAGCGGATACTCCGCCCACCTACTCGCAAGTCGTTCTATCGCAACATCGCTGACGTGCACGTGCGTCGCATGCTTTATAACTTCGAGTGTAGATTTCCGCACCGGACTTATCGGCATAGATGAGTTGTCTCATTCAGCATAATACTTTGGTAATAGAATTACCACTCACAGCTCCCCCGAAAGAATCTGCTCACGCATGTGACGCGCTGTCGCGTGCATGAAGTGCACATTGTGCTGAGTAATAAATGAAAGCGCATTGATCTCACCTGCACGCAACAAATGCGCAATATAGGCACGAGAATAGGTGAGACATATATCGCATGCACATGTGGTATCGATGGGAATTGCTGAGCTCCGATGCGCTTCGCGACGAAGATCAATTCTCCCTTCACTTGTAAATGCAATGCCCCGCCTAGCAAGCTGTGTGGGGGAAACACAGTCGAACGTATCGACTCCTCCCGTTACCATGAGCTCAAGATCTTCGGGATGTCCAATGCCCAGTAAGTGCCGAGGACGCGCCGGATCAAGCACTGGAATCACCCAAGAGAGAATCTCCGCCGACTGCGCTTTACTGATCCCTAAATCCCCACCGATACCAAACCCTGCAAACGACATATTGCTCACAAATCGCGCGCTCACCTCGCGTAAATCTCGATATGAAGAGCCTTGCACGATGCCATACATCGCCTGGTCACTTTTCAACGCCGCAAGTGAGCGCTCTTCCCACCGGTGCGTACGCGCAAGTGATTGCTCGATGTACGCACGAGTCGCTCGTGGCGGCGTACATTCATCAAAAGAAAAAATGATGTCCCCGCCAATATCCTCTTGCATTGCAATTGAAGACTCGGGAGTCATGAGCACTTCAGCTCCGTCTAGTGGAGAGCGAAATTGTACTCCTTCCTCGGTAATGCGGATCTGACGCGGCTGCGTCGTCACATCAATAATAGTTTTACGATCATCCCCTTGGATAGGCTTATCAATTTTTCCAAGCGCATGGTCAAGCCCAAATCCCAAACTAAATACCTGAAACCCTCCGGAATCTGTCATGAGCGGTCGCGGCCATTTCATAAACTTATGGAGTCCACCAAATGTTCGAAGAATTTCGGCGCCGGGCTTAAACATAAGATGAAACGTATTTGCAATCAGTAACTGCGTCCCAACTTGCTCTGCAATATCCCCCGAGAGTGCCTTCATTGCTCCTTGCGTTGCAACAGGAACAAATGTTGGCGTCTCGATGTCTCCATGTGGAGTAGAAATAATACCCGCGCGTGCGCGGGATTTTTTTGACTGTGCGAGTATACGAAATGAAATCACCTTGTTGACATCATACGCATCTTGCGTGCACTTGCCAACACAATCAATCTACTGATATGTCGGGAGATTGATGCTTGGTAAATCAGATTTTACTTCCTTTGGTCCTTTGACTCGACGCGTCAGTAGCGAGATGACAAGTGCAATAAATATCAGTGCGGTAATAATCCACCACCACCAGCTTGGTCCGCATGATGCAGTTCCGGTGCTCCCCGAAGCATTAGCAATCGCGGTAGTGTGATCTTGAGAAATCTTTATAGTTTCTCCGTCAGCAAAACGGTAGGAAAATTGTATATGTGCACGTATTGCATCTGGTGCATCTTCTGCAACACGTACACGGATGCTTCGGGTTGCAGATTTCCCAGATGGTAATGTGCCAATATCCGACTTCCATGGATCTCCCTCCGAAAAATCGTTCTTATCAACAACACGTACTTCTTTGGGTAGAGTAAGTGAGAGGACGCCATCTAACATATCGTCGGATGCATTGTTCGTAACTAAAAAAGTATATGTCACTTCTCCTCCACGCGTCGCGAGTGTCGGATCTTCAGAAACAGTGATCGCCAGCGGCGCGCGTGAAAGAATGAGATGTACTTCATTTGAAGTCCGATTGGTCACGCTAC
>CAYHYZ010000041.1:0-4789 GCA_964360995.1 uncultured Candidatus Saccharibacteria bacterium | reverse complement strand
CTAGAGTAACATATTCGCGCCGAGTGTTTCTTGAAACACCGGCGCGTTTTTTTATCCAGCACCATCCGCCAGCTGGCGGATGGTGCTGGATTTATTTCTTCGTGTTCGAAATAATATACCCGTCTTTCACGGAGATGACACGGTGAGCATGCACTGATTATAATAGAGGTATTACTATTTCACTCAAGTATATATGGAAATTATTCAAGTAAGTGTTCTAGGTGTTGTGCTCGCAACGGTCGCAAGTTATTTCGTGGGGTTCTTATGGCATGGACCCGTGTTTGGGAAGCAATGGATGGCAATGATGGGATATACGCCTGACTCCGTGAGCTCCATGCGTCTTACGGGGCTACAGGCGATGATTGGAGGTTTTATTGCGCAGTTCGTTCAAGTCTATATTCTCGCAATCTTTCTTTTGGGGATTACAAATATTTTAAGTGCGCTCACTGTTACTCTGCTGTTATGGCTGGGGTTTGTTACAACTACACAACTTGGAGGAGTGTTGTGGGAAAATCGTGCGCCAAAGTTGTTCTTCTTTAACGCGGCGTATCAAATCGTGCAACTTGGTGTTGCAGCGATAGTGCTCGTGCTGGTGTAGAGTATGGCCCTTCGTAAGGAGCCACGATCCGGAGATGTCGTTCGTGCGCTACGCGCGCAAGCGAGTCAGCAAAAAGCGCGACTGCTTTCGAGATTTTTTAAAACGGGAAAAGGGGAATACGGCGAGGGAGATGTGTTTTGGGGGGTGATGGTGCCACGTACCCGCGCGATTGTACGCACGTTTGCCCAGTTGCCCGAAAAAGAAATTACCGCACTACTTCGGTCGCCATATCACGAAGTGCGACTTGCGGCGCTTCTCATGTTGGTGTATCGGTTCGAGCATGGTGACGAGCGCATACGTCGTCACGTTGTAGCATATTATTTACGACACACACAATACATAAACAATTGGGATCTCGTTGATCTGTCGGCACATAAAATACTCGGCGCCTATCTGGTTGATCACACGTCAATGACCACACTCACAAGGCTCGCGCGATCCGCAAATATGTGGGAACGCAGAATCGCAGTGATTTCAACGTTTGCGTTCATTAATATAGGTAGTCACAAAGAGGCGTTACGTGTTGCCGGAATGTTACTCAACGATGAAGAAGATTTAATTCACAAGGCAGTCGGATGGATGCTTCGTGAAGTAGGAAAGCGGTGCGGCCAATATCTTGAGGAGCAGTTTTTGAAAAAACATTACCGCACGATGCCACGTACAATGCTGAGATACGCCATCGAACGATTCCCCAAAAAGCGTAGACAGAAGTACCTGTTGGGCACTGTATAGGCTGCTCGGGAGTGATATACTATGTATATGGAATCAACTCTCACTCCCACACATGGTGGTGTAGTACCGATAAGTCCGGTGAAAAAAAAGCGCGAAACACATTGGTTAGAGGCGTTGTTATTTAGCATCTTTGCTATTGCGTTTGGTTTTTTCCAGTATGCAATGCAGGCACGCGTGTACAGTGTAGGACAAGATGACATTTGGACATACATTCGCACCGCGTCATTTGCTGGGGCAACCTTGATTGGATTTGCATTGCTTTCCAGCGTGATATTTCGATTGTTTCCACGCACTGCCCAGTATTGGCGCGTGCGCAGGTATCTTGGTGTGTGGGGATGTATATATGTATATATTCATATTGTGTCTGTATATATCTATTACGAATTTGACTTATCGCAGATATATCCTACGCTCAATCCGCTCGACAATCCGAAAGTATTTGGGCTGATCGCCGCGCCAATCTTCCTTGCAATGGCGCTGACGTCTTCTGATAGGGCAATGGACTTTCTCACACCCCGTCGTTGGAAGATGCTGCATCGTTTTGTGTACGTCGCGTATCTTGCGAGCGTGTTTCATTATATTTCTATCAACCCACAGGTACTTGTGTCGATACCGGGCGCACTCCTTCTTACAGTTACGGCACTGACTATTGTGGGGCATACCTATTTATTTTTCCGCACAGCGATTCGTAAACGATTTCGATCAGTTGGTTCTGTGGTGGGGCTGATGATTATTACATCCGCGATTATTATTGGTTGGATGGTCTATCAGGATTCGGTTGGGCCATTCTTACATTCACTCACATAACACTCATGCATGCTTCACTACGCAGAACGTTGCTTGCGCTGATATTTATTTCCATCGTCGTGGGGAGTGGGGCATTCTATACGCAATTACCAGATCCAATGGTGACGCATTGGAATATTGCAGGTGAGCCCGACGGATACAGTCCACGACATATCGCAGTGCTCATTGGGCCCATCATGTTGTTACTACTGTATTTATTTATGGTAGTCATTCCACACATTGATCCACTTTCAGAAAATATTGGACATTTTCGCAAACACTATGATGTATTTTGGCTCGCGCTCGCAGTATTTTTTGCGTATATTCATTGGTTGACACTTGCGTCGAATATGGGCGTGCAATTTAATATTGGGCAGGCGATGTTGCCGGCAATTGCGGCGCTCTGGTACATCATTGGGGGGCTCCTCAAGCACGCAGAACCTAATTGGTTTGTGGGCATTCGTACTCCATGGACACTGTCTGACGAGCGCGTGTGGTTAAGTACACACAGACTTGGTAGTACGATTTTCAAAACAAGCGCGGTGCTGATGTTGGTATCTGCCATTCGCCCTGCGTATGGTTTCTACGTTGTGCTCGCTTGCGCAGTTGGCTCAAGTATATTTTTAGTGCTCTATTCATATTTCGCGTATCGGCGACTCCATATTAAATAGATTACTTTTGACCGTTTGACTGCGAAAAGTGGGGGTGTATAAATAAAGAAGGTGCTATTTGAAAATTGGTGAGGAGGTGCGGTTATGAACAGTCCTCATGTTTCAGATGAACCCAGTGAAGATATTTTTCTGCTTGGGCTAGAGGCTTCAGAGCTACTCGCAGAAGTGTTTACGGGGATTATGAACCAATTCCCACTGCATTTCGGCGATCTCGATCTTTCCGATCACGATGACTTTATTGCGTGGCAGGAGTATTTTATCGAATCCGGAAAGACGGAGTATATATTAAGTCATAACAAGCGCGCACTCTTCATTCACACCACTCATCAGTTGCAACTCCTGTACGCAGCGAGGTGGCGGGGAGATCGTGCACTCATTGAGCTTGTTGGCATCTGGGCGATTCCTGATGTTTCAATAGGGTGTTGAAATGAAAAAGAAATCATCGGATACGTACGATCTTGCCAGGACACTCTCTGCACAACGTGAGCTTGATGCAATACCGGTGCGGCGGATTAGAGACGACGTGAGTGCCACCATACAGATGGCGTTCATGCGTGCAAAAACCCCGCCGGAGGGGTATTCAGTTCCTGATTTGCCCGATTTCTACTGCCTTGATGTGTGCAACTATTCGATTTTTTACCACATCGAGAAACAATCAAGAATGATTGTGATTGTGGGAGTACTAGAGGAAGGAAGCTACAAATTGCAGTAATGCGCCCCGATGTCCATCGGGGCGCATTTCTTTCCGTTGCTCCGATGGCTCCGGCAAGGTATAACTGAAGCACGCCTCATGGATACAAACGTTGAACAAATCAAATCTCGTATTGACGTAGCCTCGCTTGTCGGAGGATATCTCAAGCTTGAAAAAGCAGGGGTTAACTTTAAGGCACGGTGCCCATTTCATAATGAAAAAACTCCCTCGTTTTTTGTCTCTCCCGCGCGCGATACCTGGCATTGTTTTGGATGCGGCCGTGGAGGGGATATTTTCTCGTTTCTCATGGAGTACGAACACGTAGAATTTCCCGAAGCGCTCAAGATTCTTGCAGATCGTGCGGGCGTAGAAATTAAACGTGAGCGTCCAGAAATTAAGGAACGCCGAGTCAGACTACTTGAATTAATGGAAGAAGCAACACACTTTTATGAACAAACACTCAAGTCACACAGTGTAGTCATCGAATATCTGAAAAAACGCGGAATCACCGGGGAAACTGCGAAAACATTTCGTATGGGATTTGCTCCCGACGCATGGCGCGACCTTACCAGCGTGCTCATTACTAAAGGATATACATTTCGTGAGCTCGAAGACGTAGGACTGGTGATCCGAAAAGACACCGTTCCCAAGGGCACAACAGATCCAAATGGTTATTATGATCGATTTCGCTCGCGCGTGGTGTTTCCGCTTGTCGACACTGCCGGTCGCGTGGTGGGATTTGGTGGTCGCGCGTTTGGAAAGTCTGAAGAAGAGGAAGGAGCAAAATATATTAACTCGCCGCAAACGGAACTTTATGATAAATCAAAATTTCTCTTCAATTTTGTGCGCGCAAAAAATGCCGTACGATCTTCGCGTGAGCTTGTGATCACCGAAGGATATTTTGACGTCGTGCTTTCTCATCAGGCCGGTGTGCACAATGTTGTTTCGGTATCCGGCACCGCACTCACGGGAGAACACCTAACTGCGGTGAAGCGCCTCGCTGATAAAGTGCTCTTCGCATTTGATATGGACTTGGCGGGGATTAGCGCGGCCGCGAAGGCAGTGCGACTTGCGGCGTCTACTGGGATTGAAAGCGCAGTCATCGAACTTCCGGCAGGAAAAGATCCCGCAGATGTTGCGTCCGAAGACGCAGAGGGATGGAAAGAAGCGGTCGCGCACGCGCGTGAAAGTATCGCCTTTTTTCTTGATCGAGCGATAGAAAAATTCGGCGTTGACTCTGGAACTGCAAAGCGCAACATTGGAGCAGAAATATTGCCGCTCATTGCCACTATGTCAAGCAATATTGAGCAG
>CAYHYZ010000040.1:0-5012 GCA_964360995.1 uncultured Candidatus Saccharibacteria bacterium | reverse complement strand
TTTTTTAAAGCGCGCGCGACTCGATTATGATCAGGCAACCAATGCACCACAAGTTTCTTTACAGCTGAATGATGAGGGAGCAAAAATTTTTGAAGAACTCACAACGCAGTATGTTAATAAAAGTATTGCCATTTATCTGGATGGCGCTCCGGTGAGCATTCCTGTGGTGCGTGAGCCAATCACCGGTGGACAAGCGGTGATCTCGGGAAATTTTACCATTCAAGAAGCAAACGCGTTAGTGCGGAGCTTAAACGCCGGCGCACTTCCGCTCAATATTCAACTCATTGGACAACAGACAGTGCAGTCTACCCTTGGGGAGCGTGCGCTCAAAGATACATTTCGCGCAGGCATCATTGGTGTTATGGCAGTGATGTTGTTTATGATGCTCTACTACCGAATGCCGGGTCTTGTTGCGGTACTTGCGCTTGGCGTATACATCTCGCTCACGCTGGTAGTGTTTAAAATGCTTCCGGTCACACTGACCGCTGCAGCCATCACCGGATTTATTCTTTCTGTAGGTATGGCGGTGGATGCGAATGTACTCATCTTTGAGCGCACAAAAGAAGAATTGCGCCTCGGTAAAACAATTAGGGGATCTCTTGAAGAAGGATTTACCCGAGCGTGGTCTTCGATTCGTGACTCAAACATTTCGAGTCTCATTACCTCCGCCATTCTCTATTACTTTGGTACAAGTTTTGTGAAGGGATTTGCGCTCACGCTCGGCATTGGAGTGCTTGTGAGTATGTTTTCTGCAATTGTGGTGACTCGTATATTTCTCCGAGCGATGCAGCTCGCTGAAACTGACAAGATGCGCAGACTTATGGGAGTGCGTCCAAAATAACATATATGGAAATCGTCAAAAATCGAAATTTCTTTTTTGCAGTAGCCTTTATGCTTATGCTTACAAGCGCGCTTGCCGTGTGGCAGTGGGGGCTTAAACTTGGTATCGATTACTCGGGAGGCTCCATTATGGAGCTTGAATATACGAGCGCCACTCGCCCAGAGCGTCAGGTCATAGAAACAATCGCAACTGAAAAGGGGATTGAAGGAATTGTGGTGCAACCGACCGGAGACGTAGGGCTGCTGATTCGCTCACGTACGCTTTCGGAGCAAGAACACCAAGCATTGCTCGCGGGAGTCATTGCGAGCGCAGGAGAGGGAAATGTGAAAGAACTGCGGTTTGATACAGTAGGACCTACGATTGGGAAAGAGCTCAAAACAAAATCGTTCAAGGCAATAGTGATCGCAGTAATGGCAATTCTCTGTTACATCGCGTTTGCATTTCGTAAAGTGTCTTACAAAATTTCCTCCTGGGTTTATGCGGTTGCCGCCATTATTGCACTTGTGCATGACATTATCATCCCAACTGGTGTGTTCGCGGTGCTCGGGCATTTTTACGGAATTGAGGTAGATGTACTATTTGTGAGCGCGCTACTGACCGTGCTCGGATTTTCTATTCATGACACCATCGTCGTCTTCGATCGTGTGCGTGAAAACTTACTGCGGTATCCCTCCGTTGCGTTTGACGCAATTGTGGAGCGCAGTATTAAAGAAACCATCGCGCGATCAATTAACACTTCTCTGACGACCCTGATTGTGCTCTTCGCCGTTTTCCTCTTTGGAGGGGGATCGGTGAGGTTTTTCTCCCTCGCCCTCATTCTGGGAATTTCCTTTGGAACATATTCCTCCATCTTTGTTGCAAGTCCACTCCTTGTTACTTGGGTGAGCTGGCAGCAGGGAAGGGTAAAAAAGGCGTAGTACACAGGTTATCAACAGGCTAGGGGTATTGACTTGACACCTAGGATTTACTAGGTAGAATGGGTCTTAGCGTGTTTGCGAAATAACGTCAATTAAATCTAGTGCATAACCCGGGCTGACTCTTTGGGGCTGTTTTCTTTTAATATGCTAAGGGCGTCTCGCAAAGCCATGTGTGCTGACAATCCGTGATGGTGAGGATGTGCCAATTATTATGTGTGCATAATACTTTTTTGGGCGTTTTTACCTTCCGGTGAGTCCTCCGGCGAGGTATGTTGCGCCCCCAATCTCTATGCTTCCAAAGAAGTATTTCTCGAAGTATCGCGAGCCGCTTGCCCCGCTCCCATACCTCGCCCGTGTGCAGCTTGAAGCCTATCAGTGGTTTCTTGACGTGGGACTCAAGGAGTTGTTTACAGAGTTTAGCCCGATTGAAGACGTTTCTGGCAAAGAATTTTCACTCACGTTCGTCGACTATACTCTCGACGAGCCAACCATGGACGAGACCACCGCTCGTTCTAATAATCGTTCCTATGAAGCTCCACTTCGCGTGCGCATGGAGTTGACCAATAAGCGCACCGGTGAGATGAAGACGCAAGAAATCTTTTTTGCGGATTTTCCGCTGATGACGAAACGCGGCACCTTTATTATTAACGGTGTGGAACGCGTCATTGTTTCGCAAGTCGTCAGATCATTCGGTGTGTATTTTACACAGCAAATTGTGCGTGGAAAGCGCCGTTTTGGGGCAAAAATCATTCCGGGACGCGGCGTCTGGTTGGAATTTGAATCAGATGTAGACGGCAGCGTATGGGTCAAGGTGGATCGCAAGCGCAAAATTCCCGTCACATCCCTCCTTCGCGTGTTTGGACTCAAAACCGACGAAGATATTAAGAAAGCATTTGCCGCGGTAGACACTGGGGAACTTCCACATATTGAAAACACACTCAAGAAAGACACCGCCAAAACTGTAGATGAGGCATATATTGAAATTTATAAGCGCATCCGCCCGGGAGACCTCGCAACCGCAGATAACGCCCGCCAATTGATTGAGGGCATGTTTTCTGAGGTGCGCTATGACATCTCTGCAGTGGGGCGCCATAAACTGAATGTACGATTCCAGAAATTGCAGAAAAAAGACATTGCGGATCGCACGCTCACACTGTCAGACTTAGTAAATACCGTAAGCGAAATTATTCGCAAGAATAATTCTCCCACCGAAACACCAGACGATATCGACCACTTAGGTCACCGTCGTATTCGTGGTATGGGTGAAATGCTCCAAAACAGACTGCGCGTGGGACTTGCGCGTATGGAGCGCCACATTCGAGATCGGATGTCGATCTTGGAACCCGAAACGGTCACTCCACTCCAAATCGTCAATTCTCGTCCGTTCATGACCGTGCTCAAGGACTTTTTCCTCACGAACCAGCTGTCGCAGTTTATGGATCAGACGAATGTGCTCTCGGAGCTTGAACATAAGCGTCGTCTTTCCGCGCTTGGTCCCGGCGGTCTTACACGTGAGCGCGCAGGATTTGAAGTGCGCGACGTGCACACTTCGCACTACGGACGTATTTGTCCAATCGAAACTCCGGAAGGACCAAACATCGGGCTCGTAGGGCATCTCGCTATTTACGCTTCTATCAATTCGCTTGGACTTATTGAGACTCCGTACCGAAAGGTAGAAAAAGGAGTAATCAAAAGTGATATTAAACTCATGACTGCGTTTGAGGAAGCCGAACATGTGATCGCGCATGCGGGAGTTGCATATGACGCAAAAGGAAAGTTGACTGATGATCGTGTAGAGGCCCGTATCGCCGGACGATTTGGTATTTTTGATCGCGCGGAAATTGAATATATTGACGTAGCTCCCGAGCAGATCTTCAGTATCGCCACGGGACTTATTCCGTTTCTTGCACATGACGACGCAAATCGCGCGCTCATGGGTTCGAATATGCAAAGACAAGCGGTACCATGCGTAAAAGCAGACCCACCACTGGTAGGAACTGGCATGGAAACACGAGCCGCAGAAGACTCCGGACAGGTGGTGCTTGCCGAAGAAGATGGAAAGGTAGTAGAGCTCGACGCTTCAAAGATTGTGATACAAAGTGGCAGCAAAAAGCACGCCTATCCGCTCTCGTCATTTTTGCGCTCAAATACCTCAAGCACATTTCATCACACCCCGCGCATTCAGAAGGGGGATAAAGTGGTAAAGGGTCAGCTACTTGCAGACAACTCTTCCACGCGCGACGGAGATCTTGCGCTTGGGCAGAATTTACTTGTCGCGTTTCTCTCATGGGGAGGTGCAAACTACGAAGACGCGATTATTCTTTCCGAGCGCGTGCTCAAAGATGATCGCTTTACGTCTGTATATATTGAAGAGTTCACGATGGACGTGCGCGAAACGAAACTGGGCGATGAAATTACCACATGCGACATCCCGAACGTTGGTGAAGAGAAGTTGAAGGACTTGGACTCAGAAGGGGTGATCCGTATTGGTGCGGAGGTTCGCCCCGGAGATATTTTAGTAGGAAAAATTTCTCCAAAAGGAGAAATTGATCTCACTCCAGAAGAGCGACTCCTGCACGCGATCTTTGGCGACAAAGCACGTGACGTAAAAGATACATCACTCCGTGTGCCAAACGGAAAAGGAGGGCGCATTATTGGTGTGAAGCTCTTCTCACGCGAAAATGGAGACCGACTCGAATCGGGTGTCATTAAGCGCATCCATGTGGAAGTCGCGCAGCTGCGCCGTATTCAAGTAGGAGATAAGCTCGCAGGAAGACACGGGAACAAAGGAGTGATTTCAAAAGTACTTCCCGAAGAAGATATGCCACATCTCGAGGATGGAACACCGGTGGATATTATTTTGAATCCACTCGGAGTTGCGTCTCGTATGAACATTGGGCAAATTCTTGAGACACATTTGGGGCTTGCAGCCCACGAACTGGGATACCGTGCAGTATGTCCGTCCCTCGCCGGGCCCACAGAAACTGAAATTCAGGATGAGCTAGAAAAGGCGGGATATCCACGATCAGGAAAGGTACGCTTGTTTGATGGACGCTCCGGTGAGGCATTTGATCAGCATGTCATGGTGGGCTTCATCTACATGTTGAAATTACATCACATGGTGGAAGATAAAATTCACATGCGCTCGATTGGTTCCTACTCGCTCATTACGCAGCAGCCACTCGGAGGAAAGGCGCAAGGAGGAGGCCAGCGCTTTGGAGAAATGGAAGTGTGGGCGCTCGAAGGATACGGCG
>CAYHYZ010000039.1:0-5160 GCA_964360995.1 uncultured Candidatus Saccharibacteria bacterium | reverse complement strand
ACCAGCGACCATCGTGGTACTGGACTGATATAAAAACCGTCCCGATCCGCCAGTTGGCGGAGAGGGGCGGTTTTTATATTGCACCTTCCTTCTTTAATATCCTCATTTTATTTTTCGATCCTCGATTGTATCCCCCTATACTCCCGTCCGCGCAAATTACTCGATGACACGGAATGCGCGGATCATAATTTGTATTCAAAATATTTCCTACCGCACGATATGCGAGCGGGCTCCCCGCTCGCCGCGCAACTTGTCCATACGTCATCGTTTTCCCTTTTGGGATACGTCGCACTATTTGAAATACTGCGTCTCGAAAATTATTCACCTCTTGTGAAATACCATAATGCAGTGAGTATTACGAGTATCACAAAAATAGCCCCCCGTTTGCGCTTCGCGACCCTCGGTTCCACTACCACATCATGCCCGTAGAGATAGTCCCACCAATATATTCCTTGTCGAAAGCCAAAAATAAGTCCAAACGCGAGCCACAATCCAAACGCAATGTACCGCACATCAATCCAGTCCGAACGCGTGAGTCCAAGTGTAATATAATGCCAGTTGCGATCAATTGCAGTAAAGACAGCAAGCTCGACTAAGAGGTGCGCGACAAACCCGAGCATCAGTCCAAGAATGGTGAACGCGGTAATATAGATCACTCGCTTGGTTTCCATAACAACAGTATATCAGATCGCTTCGTGTCTACAGATTAGCCCCATATCGTACTGTTTATAATCGAATTTTATATCCAATTTTGAACAGATGCTGCACAAGCACAAGGAGGCCTGTTAGGAGCATTCCAATCATCAGGGCTCCAATCAACATATTTGATTCTGATCTGCTAATCATTGCATAACGCAATCCGTCAACAAAATAGAAAAAAGGATTCAGGCGTGCGATGGTCTGCATAACCGGAGGGAGCATATCAATCGTATTAAACACTCCCCCAATAAACGTCAGTGGAGTAATGACAAACACGCTGAGTACACTTAACTGCTCGAATCCTTCTGCCCAGAGCCCAATGAGAATACCTAAAAGAGAGAATATTGCTGACACGGCGGTTGCATACATAATAAACAACCCAATGTGCGAGATGGTGGCTGTGGTAAAAAATACCGCGATTGCATACACGCCGAGTCCCACAATAAGCCCACGCACCACTCCTCCTAAGGTATACCCAATAATCATCTCCATGTATGAGAGTGGGGAGACAAGAATTTCTTCAATCTGCCGCGTAAAGCGCGCGAAATACACCGATGAAGACGAGTGCGCGAATGCGGCGGCGATAATATTCATCATCACGAGTCCTGGGAGCACAAAATCTATATAAGTAACCCCGCCGATGCTAGAGATGCGCGACCCAACGACAAGTCCAAATACGAGAATATATAGCAGCGCACTAATCCACGGACTTACGAGCGTCTGCACCACAACGCGAAACATACGTTTAATCTCGCGCTCAATAAGCGTATACAGCCCCGCGGTATTCATTTTATTTATATTATCCATTTGCGTGATTTGTGCGAGCCTCGCTGGTAATTTCAAGATATTTCTTTTCAAGGGAACTGCCATCTGCAATGAATGCTTCCTTTGAATCGATCGCGACAATTTTTCCCTGATGAATAATTGCAATGCGCCGCGCGAGCATCTCTACTTCTTCAAGATAATGGGAGGTCAGTAGTATCGTCTTCCCCTCTGTGTTGAGCTCCGTCAGATATCTCCACAGCTCTCTGCGGAGTTCTACATCAACGCCTGCAGTCGGCTCATCCAAAATGAGTAGTTTTGGATCATGAATCAGTGCGCGCGCAAGCATCACGCGTCGCTTGAGTCCCCCGGAAAGCGTCATAAATGGCTTTTTTCGGTGCTCCGTAAGATCAAATTTTTCGATGAGCATGTCGATGCGACGCGCGCGCTCCACGCCGCGTAGCCCATAAAAACCCGACATAAAATATAAGATGCCATCGGCAGGAGAGAAAATATCAACGTTATATTCTTGAGGAGAAAATCCCACGAGCGTGCGCGCTGCTCGATAATTTTTTACTACATCCACACCATAGACTTTGATAGTCCCGGAAGTTGGGGTAGCAATACCGGTAATACAGTGAATGGTAGTCGACTTTCCTGCTCCGTTTGGACCTAAAAATCCAAAGAATTCCCCGGGTTCAATAGAAAAAGAAATCCCCTTCACCGCCTGCGCATGTGTATATGACTTTGTCAGTTGTTCTATGTGTAGCGCTGGTTCACGCATGTGTTATACCGTGATTCCGAATAATGACCGTGCGGCAAGTCCAATCGTGTACGACACCAGCACTGCAAGCGAAATCAACACTAAATTAGTTACAATGCGTTTGCGAATATTCATGCCCGTCAAAAACGCGAGTACATACGATACAAACACAATAAAGATTGCACTTAATACCACAGATCCCAAAATACCAAATGGAAGTAATCGCACCGGTAGTAGCGGAACCATTGAGCCAAGAATATATGAGACGCCCACCACCATTGCACTCCCGAATGGATTTTCTGCTCCGAGCGCACGGTGACGCAACCCAAGAAACTGTTTTTTTCTTATTTCCGTGTTTTCGATTTCTATTTCAGAACCGGTACTCACAAGCACACCAGCGGCCATTGAGAGTGCTCCCGCAACCGCGACGGTCAATCCCGCAATGAGCACACTGCTAACATCCGCAAACGCCGCCGTAAATCCGCTCACCGCGCCAAGCATTTCAACAAGCCCATCATTAAATCCAAGAAATATTTCTCTAATACGTGCAGGACGAATGCGCTGCTCTACTCCTCTGCTCACAATCGCCTCTTCATGCTGCATTTCATCTTGCAAAATTGACCGCACGGCAGTGCCTAGCTCGGTATCGCGATATTGATCCCACACTGCGAGATATTTACGAATACCATAAATTTCAATCGCATCAAGCACAATGTGCATAACGGGCTCACCGAATATACGCCCCGCAAGCATAAGCACCCAGAGTCGTACGCGTCTGCGAAAATTCAACGTGCGCACCTGCATACCAAAAAATTGTTCCCAATGCGTAAGATGGTGTTCTTCGACAGGGATCAGCTGATCCAATAGCTCCGCAAGATGCCCGCACTTCATGGTGCGATATTTTTTGTAGAGCGTGAGATCAAACAACTCATCTCTGATGAGTTCCCGACCGAGCGAGCGATTATTACTCGCTACCTCGCTGTGTACCATTTCGTGGCTGTTGATTTGTTAAATTGATTTTTCACTACACGTACTCGTGCCGGCGTTCGATACGCCGGCTTCCCATTCCGATTTCCCACTTTTGCGTGATTTTTCATGACTACGGTGTATTCACTGGCGTATTCCCTACGGCGTCCACCACAAGATCAAGAAGCTGTTGTGGGCTTTGGACGGCCGCTCGCTTTCCATTCAGGAAAAAAGAAGGCGTTCCGGTGACCTTCAGTGCGCCTCCGGACTTCATATGTGCAATAATGAGCGGTTCGAATGCCTTCGCATTCTTAAAATCGGCATCATATTTCTGCATATCGAGACCAATCTGCTCTGCGTACGTGCGAAATTCCGTTTGGACATCCTCTGCGATCACCCATGTTTTCTGATTCTCATAGAGCTTGTCATGCATTTCCCAAAACTTTCCCTGCGCGTGGGCAGCCTCCGCAGCAACTGCAGCAGGAGTAGCGAGCGGGTGAACATTCACGAGCGGAAAATGTCGGTAGGCAATAACAAGGTCATTCGGATATTTCGCCTTCAATTGTTGTACCGCTGGCCAATAGGCGGCGCACGCCGGACATTGAAAATCGCCGTATTCTACCAGCGCAACTTTTGCTCCGATCTTCCCATAGAGGCGATCCTCGGCGACTGGCATTGCCGATGTGTCCACGGTACCGTCAATAGAGCCTTTACCTCCACTCATCACGAGCCATACGATCCCCCCAATCACGAGCACTGCGGGCAGGAGCCATGTGAGCGTTTCTTTTATTTTTCGAGACTGTTGCTGACGCGCCCGAATCGTATCTTTCATTTCTTTAGTGAGCACCGGTGGGGTCGAAACTGGAGTGCCTCCGGTTGGTGCCCCTGATGTGGTATTAGTTTCCATATGGTGGCCATTGTAACAGAATTGCATACTGCCGAACAGGGATATCAAGCCTCACGCCCCGCCGTCTGCCTCGGCAGCAAGATATTCGGGAACGTCGCTTGGGGATACCGCATGTGCAATATGAAATTCTCCGACTCGGGTACGTACCAGTTCGGAAATATACCCTCCACAAGCCAGTCGCTCACCAATATCACGTGCAAGCGAGCGAATGTACACGCCAGGCCCTGTGATCACTCGCACCCGAAGTATCGGCCACTCATATAAAAGTATTGCTATAGATATTATTTCCACCGAGCGAGCACCAAGCGTCACCGTCCTTCCTTTTCGCGCATGCGCGTATGCGGGCACTCCGCCCACTTTTACTGCACTGAACGTAGGAGGAAATTGTTGAATGTTCCCAATAAAGTGAGGAAGTAGCTGCTCAATTTCCTCGCGTGAGGGACGCTGCAGTACGGCACTTTGTGTGAGTTGCCCCTCTGCATCATCCGTGGTACTGGTGGCTCCCAACGTGATGTCTGCCTCATACTCTTTTTCTTTCAACATTTCGTTATTGAGTTGCTTGGTCGCGTTCCCGACGCCAATGACTAAGACCCCAGAGGCCAATGGGTCTAGGGTGCCCGCGTGCCCCACTTTGCGCGCGCCAACCACGCGCCTAACCGCCGCGACAATATCGTGAGACGTAGGTCCTTTTGGCTTGAGTACCGGGACAATTCCTTGCATGTGTGTATCGTACGCATCTTACATATAAAAAGAAACGCCCCGTACCACTTTGGATACGGGGACTGGGCTTGTTGAAATATGCGTAGTGCAAGCGCGTCCTGCATTTCCTTCACACGTGAGAGCGCAGATTGAATCCGTTCAAACGTGCGCGCGTACCGCTGGCACCTCCGCGCAGCAACTTCCAATCCAACGATTTGTTCACTCGCGAACTCGTGCCCCAAGTGCTCACCACTAATCATGACTACCGCCCGTACGGTGGTTTCTCGTGTTTGGGCAAAATCGGCAAACGAGATACACTGCTCCCGCCGCACGACGTCATCACTCAATGCTTGCGCCCCATACA
>CAYHYZ010000038.1:0-5295 GCA_964360995.1 uncultured Candidatus Saccharibacteria bacterium | reverse complement strand
AGCGGCCACTCCCACGCCAGCAGCAACCCAAAGCCCTGCGGCTGTAGTGAGACCATGGAGCATATCATTGCGGAAAATGATGACCCCCGCTCCAATAAAACCAATGCCAACGACTACTTGGGACGCTATGCGCGTTGGATCGAACGTGCCAGAATTTGCGTCCAATGATGTTAAATACGACATACTCACAAACAGTGCGGCTCCAACGGTCACCAGCGCGTGCGTACGAATACCCGCGGTGTGACCAGATATTTCTCTCTCTACGCCAATTGCAATCCCAAGTAAGAGCGCGACTACAAGGCGTATTGCGACAACAAATTCGGGAATTGTAAGGAGCTCGTCTAGAGTCAACATATAGAAAGTATAAACGTTTGTACGTTCATTTTAAATCCCCACACTCACGCTACTTGGTCATTGCAACGTGTTCAAGGACTTGAGCAACAATTTGTTGCAACGAATTATGCGCTTTCACGAGATACGCTTTCGCCCCCAGCTTCATCGCCTTCTCTCTGTCGGCATCTTGATCAAGATTAGAGAGCACAATCACCGGAATATCTTTAAGCGCGTTATCAAGTTTTTTTTCGGTCAATACCTCAAATCCATTTTTTTGTGGCATCATTAAATCAAGCACTACAAGGCTGATATTTCCACCCTTAAGCGCCCCCATTGCCTGCTCACCATTGTGTACGTGAATTACTTCAAGACCATCGCGCGTCAGTTCGTTGACGAGTGTCTTTGCAAGAAAGCGATCGTCTTCGGCAATTAGAATTACTTTACTCCGATGTTCTGTCATGTGTATCTATGGTAACCGATATACTAGAAAAACAAAAACCCCGCGCCACATTGGGTGCGGGGTTTCGGTACCTTCACGCTACTCTTATCGCTGCACAGAAATTGCGGGTGAGCTCTCGCTGTCACAGGATCCAACAACAATCGAATTGTTGGCATTTCTTCTTAAATAGTAACCGGTGTAGGTGCTATCCCAAGACTGATTTCCATTTGGAGCGATAGGCAGTGAAGATAAGTACCCTTGCGTAACTACTTCACTCAAATTTACACACGCATCAGTCGAGGTGGCTACACCAGTGCAAGTCGTATGACAAGCTGTAGTAGTAGTCGCAGAGCTGATCTGGTAGTTTGTTGCCGCGTTCAGCAAGCCAATAGACCAGTGGTATGGCCCACGATTGTCTACCTGATCGATTTTAATTGCAGAAAGAACCGCAGTGACATCTGACCATCGCTTTGCGTCTCTTGCATCACGAAAACGTGAAAGTGGGTCAAGCGCAACAAATGCTACTCCTGCGAGAATTGCAATGATACCTATGACAATGAGTAATTCAAGGAGTGTAAAACCTTTTTGTTTATGCATAGTGAGATGTGCTAATAAAAAAAACTATTGAGAAATGCGTTCGGCATACTGAGCCAATACCCAGCCATCCTTATCGCCTATACGTATATGGTACCAGTCTCCCTTCGTCTCGAGGAGTGGATAACTCTCCCCTGGGTTCACTCGGGCTACCTGAGGAAATGTGGTACCAGAGCCACTGCGCACGTTCAACCATCCGGTAGGAGTTTGTAAAATTTTCACCTGCACTGCTGTCGCCCCAGCAGGAGGAGTGGACGTAGCAAGCTGTTCGCCCGAAGAAATTTCAGTGCCAGACGGCATCACTATGTAATCCGAATTTGGAGTGAAATCAGCTGTTTCTGTTGCCTTAAATCGCTCAACGGTACCTAAAAATGAATATGCAGCGAGCGAGGAAACCGCAATAACTACAATGATGCCTATCACCAACAATTTCAACTGATTGAGCGACTGTGGAATAGCGCTCATTTTAGAAAAAATACTTCCAAATACCATGGAAAGACTCAGCACTTCGAGCGTACGTTTTTGAGGAATCTTTGCTCCGCCTTCTTCGTTCATAACAAAACACGGGTCTAAATGCCATGCACGATCTATCATTCTTTTTCCAAGACCCACCACCGCAACGCCAACATTTTTTGCGACCAATAAGTACTCATCTTCGTGATGCACTCCCTCTATCGCCAGCACCGGAGCGCCTATCGAAACTGGAACATCACTAGTGACCTGCATATACTCTTTGAGTCCCGGCAGTTGGCTTGTCCCGCCAACAATGACTACGGACTCAACACGACGTTGATTTTTTTCATGAAACTCCTCTATCGTGTTACGAATTTCTTTTCCTATCGGCTCGAGCGCCTTAATTGCTGCGGTAAATAACGGAGATCCTGAATCTTTAACCCCCTCTTTCTGTTTGCGATCTTCTGCCTCATCAAAGCTCACATGCAAGGAATCCGCAATACTTTTACTAATATCTTCACCGGCGGAATGGAGTTGCCGAGAAACGCGCAGTCCCGCTCCGTCAAATATTGAAATATCTGTGCGCTGCCCTCCAATATCCACCACTGCAATAACTTGCGTCTTTGGGTGCATCATGAGCCCGCGGTACAGCGCAAGCGCCTCAATATCGAGACACACAATGGGCATGTGTAGTTCCGCAAATAATAACTTCCATGGTCCCAGCGCGGCTTTGCTCGCCGCAAGTAATAATACATCAGCATTCACCCCAGTACTGACCAACTTATGTGTGACATACATCGTGTCTTCTTTGGTGAGAGGAACATTTTCTGCAAGAGACTTTTCGGCATGTTGCTGAAAATCACTTCCATCACTTGGTGCGCGAAACACATGTGCATAGACTAATGAGTCTGGCACCGCAAATACCACGCTCCGTGGCTTAATCGGCTGAGGTAGCGCATTGCGTGCGGCCTCTTCAATAATGGCACGAAGCTGTTCGGGAGATTTTAATTCACCGCGCTCTACAACCCCCTTCGGCAGAGTGCGTTTTACTGAAGAATCTACAAAAAATCTGCCCCGGCGGGTACTGATTTGCGCAATTTCTAGTGTATGATCGGTCACATGAATACCGACCGATGTGTTTTTTCTAAATAACATATTATGGAACTGGTATATATGTTGAGCGTAACAGGTCGACGACTGCGGGAGCATTCCCATTGACCGTTGCAAAAAATCTCAGTGCAGTTGTATACCCGTCCGTAGTATTTGCGAATACCAAGACGTCCTTTGTGACTCCTCCCGTTACCGTTATTATACATGTTCCGTTCTCCACCGTCAGTGACCCTCCTGTGTCCCCCGGAGAACGCACGAAAGCACGCAATTGTTCATCTTTACATCCTTCCGCGATGCTCCGCGCCTGAAATATTCCAATAGAACCAAGATGGCGCGTTAACTGTCCAATGCCCGTGCGGGATGACGCGCTCGCTATCAACAGCAGTACGCCTCCCAGTACTACGACAACGAGTAGTGCTCCGACTCCTCGTTCTGTATGTAATATAGAATGTTGCGTGCGCATAGTGTTTATTGCCCAGTAACAAATGATGTATGAATCGGTATCGTCAACCCAGTGCCTCCTCCGGTATTTGTACTTCCTACAATACTGACCCCGACATGGTCTCTTCTTCCTCCAGAGTTACGGTGTGTGAATGTTAATGACTCGATAGATATATTTGCATCGGAAATGGTACTAGAACTTGTCCCATTGCTCCCACGTTGCAACACTCCCCCAGAAATTCCAAATGAAATAATTTCGGAAGTCTCTGCATGTGTGAGCGCGAGATATGTATCTGAGGCGCCGGCGGCTGGATAGGATACTTGATTTGCAGTAATAAATGCATCTGAAAGTTGTTCAAGTGCCATATGCAGAGATTCTTCAAGATCAGCACTCCCGCTTGCACGTCCCGCCGAACCCGAAATGCTTATCGCAAGTGATCCAAAAGCAACTGCCATGAGTCCAAGGACCGCGATATAGATGATGAGTTCGATGAGTGTATATCCCTTCATGCTATTGATAGTTGATGCGTACTTCTTGAAGCATTGGCGTTGCTGACCCATCACCAGTGAGCTCTGCACGGTATTGTACCCATTGATTTCCATTGAGTGCCATGGGTACCATCGCTCCTGTCGGCAAATTGAAATACGTTCCCGCTCCGGTGACACCGTACCACGCCCCCCACAACCCTGGCATTCCCCCGTTATCGGGCGCAGTATGTACTTGAAATTTAATATCACACGTTGCGGGACATGTGCTTACATCTTCATCCCACTCTACAATTTCTACGGGGGAATTATTTGTCATATTAAACGCAGAACTTTGCAGAGCCCCAAATATTGCGTAGTTTGTAACCACCCCCACCATTTCTCGGTACCAGACCTTCACCTCATCTAACATCACTTGCTGTGTGCCGTTGGAATTCAAATACGCTCTCCACATGAGTGATTGGTTAGTGGTAGGAAACGTTGCAATGTTTGCTGCAACAACACTTACGGTATTTGCATTGCTCGGGAGCGTTGCAGGAACCCATCCCCCACTCCAATACTGCCACGTTGTTCCACTGTCATCAGAGAGTTGATATGTGATGCTGGTGCCTCCAGGAATGGTGGCGACTTCTTCGAATCCCCCCCATACATCAATGTTTGAGACTATGTATGAGGTATTAGGACGAATCGCAGGACTCGTTGCGGTGTATCCTGATGCTCCGGTCCCTGACCAATTGAGCATGACATTGTCATATCCCACCGTTATTTGTCCATTTGTCGTGTTGTGAAAATCAACGTATACAGCAACTTTCAGATAATACGTTCCAGGACCGGTGATCTTGGAAAGCACATTAATTTGTGGTTGTACTTGCCACGCAGGAACCGCTGCTGGGAGCGTAAGATCCATGACCGCGCCTGCGGGAGGAAGATTGTTGGGTGGTGACAACGTAAGTCCCGATGCGGTGTCGACATACGCAAGGAGGCGCACACTGTCTGGTACGCCGCCAGTGCGTGTAAATTGCCAATTCAGATCGAGCGTTGCAGCGGTCACAGTATTTGCGGTGACGACGAACGATTGCTGAATATACCCAATCATAATGGTGCCTGCGGTACTGGGGGATCTCACGCGTGCATATCCTCCTGGATTTCCTTGGCTTGTTTGACGGGTAATACTCCACAGTGGGGATGCGGGCGATTGACCTGTTGTCCACGCAGGAGAAAACGCGGAAGAGAAATTACTGTTGAGTGTATTTCCAGACACCGGTGGTCCTGGGGCGGCGGTGAGACGGGCAACGCCACTCACGACTTCAATATCTGCAGGATTGTAATTGTAGTCAGTGGGAGTGGTGAAGGGAGTGATAAATTTCCTCTCACAAATAAGACGCACCTCATCTAACATCACTTGCTGTGTGCCGTTGGAATTCAAATACGCTCTCCAC
>CAYHYZ010000037.1:0-5702 GCA_964360995.1 uncultured Candidatus Saccharibacteria bacterium | reverse complement strand
GCACAAAACAAGTGCGTAATTACTAGTATCCGACTGCTATACTAATGTATATGCAAGTTTGGGGGCACCTGAGGTTTGGTGCGTTGTTGCGTTACGCGGCCGTAGCGGTATTGTTGCTGATTCTTGCTGGAGGCTTTTACCTTCAATTCGGCCCCCAAGCCATCTCGTACGTCTCTGGATTTGGTAAAAACCAAAACACTCCACTCGTGGTTTCTAATCTTCCCGCACAACGCTCTGCTACGGTGTTGACCACCGGCGAAGACTGGAAAAAAACATTGGACAATCTCGTTGTGCCATTAGAAGAAGGTGTTGCCTCGACTTCGGATTATCAGCCAACAGTGACTGATGATCTTATCGCGATGTTTCTAAAAGAAAAATTAAGCGCACAATCCACCGGCGGACAAGTTGATCCTGATCAACTTGTTAAAGAATATTTCAAAGATGAATCATATGGGCCAGTTACATTAAGTTTTTCTGATGACACGTTTAAAACTTCTCATACAGCAGATGCAACAATTTATGCGAAGCATATGCAGCAAATAATGAAAAATCTTGAAAAAACTACCACGCAACCAATTGTGCGCGCACTTGGTGGATTTAAAAAAACAGCCGACCTTTCAGCGCTCGCTCCTCTTGCGGAAATTTTGCCTCCCTATGAAAGCGCATTGCAAGAGCTGCTGGTGATGGAGGTTCCCATTAATTTATTGCAATTACACAAAGAAACTGCCGAGCACATTTTAAATAATATTCATCAAGCTCGCACTATTACAGAATCTCGCGGAGATATTATTCGGATTACGTACGCACTGTCTGCATTCGGAGCATCGGGTGAGCCAGGAGGAAAAATTTTTAGCGAAATTATGGCCTTGAAATAATATATGAAGCGCCTACTCCCACTCATTGTTGCAATCGCAATTTTTACTGGAACGCTCACTATGCCTCAGCCAACACATGCATATGTGTTGCCAGTTGGCGTAGTTTTGGATATTTGGTATCAAGCAAAAGAATGGGGATTGGACACTCTCGCGCGAATACTGGCGCGTGAAGTATCTAAGGCATTTACCAATGCGACAGTAGAGTGGTTGCGATCTGGAGGACGGGGCGGCGGCCCATTGTTTGTCACTGATTTTAAAGAATTCGCCAAACAGGCGGGCAATGAAGCGAGCGGTAGATTTATTAGCGAATTACAGTTTGCAGATGTGCTCTGCGGACCATTCCCGCTTGCCTTTGATATTTCAATTTACGGAGGCTCATACTCAAACCCCTACGATCAATTTGATTGCACTATCGATGATGTTGTGGAAAACATGCAAAGTTGGCAGGAGGAATTTAAATACGGGGGTTGGACTGCCTGGGATGAACTCTTAAAACCCACCAATCGTGCCAGCAGCGCGTACTTATTAGCACTGAATACTTCGGCGAAACTTGGGGAAGAGTCGGAGAGTGCGGCAGGCCTTAAAGCGGGCGCCTCGGGAGGGCTTCTTGGTATGCAGAAATGCGAAGACGTTGATGTCCCAATTGGAAACGGAGAGACTGCGATCGAGCGGCGCTGTAAAACAGTAACACCTGGAGATGCAATACATAGTTCACTTACTGACTCATTTGGAAAAAATGCGGATTGGTTATTCTCCGTCGATGAAATGAATGAGCTGGTAGTTGCGTTTGCTGATTTTGCAGTTACCAAACTTTTTGAAAGCGATGAGGGGATCTTAGGACATTCAGGAGAATTTGAAAGTACATCAGGAAATAATATACCAATCAGTAGTCTGAGGGATACATTGGAAAGAAGTATGAATAACCTGGTAAAGCTACTTGATCGTACTGCGAATATTGTTCAGGAGTACATTAATAGTGTATTGCAATCCCGCACTAACGGCCCAATACCTACGGGCGCATGTGGTCCTTTCGACTCCAGCCCAGACTGCTTTTATACGCTCGATAATGGGGGGTGCGATCCGACACTGGTACCTGGTGGTAGGATACTGAGTAATTGCCCAATAACTTTTGTATATGCCGGAGAAGAGGTAAATGCGTGGCAATTACTTTCCACACTACGAAATCTTTCCGCATCTGTGCAATCTGATATCACCAATAGAATCCCTCAAATTCTGACATTTGAAGATTTGAAAGCATATAGTCCTACGCTGAGGTTATTGTGGGAATCATCTAAAACAAATATCCGAAAAGCTGAGGGAATAATGCGCGAGGGTCAAATCGATGATACTGAAGATAAACTTTCTGAAATTGACGCACTATTAAATCAATTTACGATCACGATAAACCAGTAGATATGAATTCCTCCGCGCAATTTCTTCGCCTTCATCAACTGGGCACCCGTGGTAAAAATGCTTTTTCGATCATACTATGTACCTCAAACCAGATTGATCAGAAAATTTTTCAACTTATCTATAAACATCTCGGCAATGAAGCGCTGTAAATCGATCATTGCTTCACTTGCCCTGATTGTGGTAATTTCTGGTGCGCTGGTTTCATTCGCGCCCACAGCGAATGCCCAATTTCTGCCTTGGGATTTCGGAGGGATACTGAGACAGCGAGTCTTGGATGCATACAGCGGTGATAATCCAGCGGAAATCGGGCGACTCGCAGGACTTTCAAACGCGGCGTGTGGAAAATATTGGGGTGGGCTACTTTCTGGAGAATGTATAGCATACGGCATAGCAAATTTTCTTGATTTTGTTGCAGTCAAAGTCATTGGAAAAATGGTCTCCTTTGTGGGAGGAGTGTTCGCCGTCTTTGCAACGTTTGCACTCAACGGGGCAATGTATGATTCGCTCGCGATTGATGAGGGGTGGAAAATCGTCCGCGACGTAGCGAATATATCTTTTATATTTATTCTGCTTTATATCGGAATTGCAACCATTCTCGATACCGCCTCTCACGACACCACAAAACTGCTCGCACGCGTTATTATTGCGGCAATGCTTATTAATTTCAGTCTTGCGCTTGCCAAAATTCCCATTGATGCAGGAAATATTTTTGCAATTTCATTTTACAACGCTATCGATGCGCCAGAAATGGAAAACGTAAATCTGACTCTCGAAGGATCCTTGGTGCCAAAGGATATTTCTGCGGGGATTATGAATGCATTAAATCCTCAAAAATTATTTATTGCTGCGTCGGAAGATAGTAGCGTCGAACTTACGCTCAATGCCAGCCTTATCGAGACGCTGACTGCGATTATTATCAATGATATCTTTGTGATCATTGCGCTCGGATTATTATTGTATGTGTTCCTGACTGGAATACTCATTTTTCTTGGACGAATTGTGGTGTTGTGGATTTTACTCATTTTATCTCCCGCGGCCTTTATCGCATACGGAGCAAATATGACTTCCTCGTTTAATAAGTGGAGGGAGTACCTTATTAATTATTCGATCGTTGCGCCAGTGTATATGTTCTTTATTTATCTGACGCTACGCCTGAGTCAATCTGAATTTACTAAGCTTGCCTTCCAACAGGCTTACTATGGCGCTGCCGAGGCTGGCACACTCAATGCGCTGACATCGTGGGCCTCTTCAAATGCCATGTTCTTTGCGGCGTATCTCATCATTCTCGGTTTCTTAACAGGCGGAACTCGTATGGCAAAACAGCTTGGCATCGCAGGAGCGCAAACCTTCGACAAGGCGCTGAATAAAACGGTTGGCTTTGCAAAAACCGCAGCAGTTGGACTCGCCACCGGTGGGGCGGGCTTAGTGGCAGGTGCTGCAATATCTGGCACACAATATGCCGGGCGCAGAATTGTGAAAGATCCAATTGATCGTAAGCTTCAAGGTGTATACAAAGATACTGAGGAGCGCATTAAAAAGGAGCGTGAAGATGCAGAAAAGTCTGGAAAAGAATACAGACCGGGATACCTACGCAGCGCAGGAAGAAATATTGTCATGCGCGGGTCAAAAATGGTCACTAGTGGCACCGAGGCGCTTATTGGTGAGCGTGAAAAGAAATTTAAAGATATGAAGTCTGCAGATGAAATTAAGCTCGCTATTTCTGGACCATTAACCAGCTTTGAGGATCAAATGGCAGGACTTCGTGTTATTGCTGAAAAATTTAAAGACTTTAAGCCGTTTGCATCATTTGATCTGAAAAACTTTGAGCATACGTACGAACGCTTTAGAGAAATGGGCGTAAGTACCAAACAAATTGATAAGGCAAATGCGCAATTCTCTGGCCTCGGGAAAACCGGTGCCGAAAAACTCTCCACTATACGCGAGACCGCAAAGAAAAACGCAGATGCTACGTATATTAAGGAACGCTCTGATGATAGCTTCGGACCAAATAAAGAGGCGAATGCCGAAGGAGTGGCGGAAATTTCCGGGATTCTGCGAAGTAACAAGGGTGACGCGATTCGTATTCTTTCAGATATAGGGGACACCGCTGCGGACGGAATTCGAAAGGCTGTACAGCAAGCACAAGAAGAGTGGAACGCTAAGGAGGAGAACCGGGATAAAAAACTTGACGGGTCACTATTGGATTCACTAAAAACACTCATGGAGACATCAGAAAAGGATGGCGGTTGGGGTCAGGCAAATATGTTCAAACAAATCCTATCAAATCCAAATATGCGAGGAATGCGCGAAATACTTGAACCAGGCTATGACGACACAAAGGATAAAAATAGAACTCGCAATCAAGACGACGACGATCAGTCTATCACATAACACGTTATATGCACTTCCCAATGCAACAATATAGAGAACACACTCAATTGCTCTCCGCAAACTTAGCGAAAGTAATGAATACCGACGTCACTGGAGAAATCATTTTCGATCTCGGGACAGCGGTGGGGCTCGGGAATCGAGAAATATCAATACTTGCTGACCAGGTGGGATATGTTCTGGTGGGGTTGTTGCGACCGGAACAATTTCACGATTCCGTCATGCGAGAACTCAATTTACGACCTTCGGATACTGATGAAATTGTTCGAGAAATAGATGGAAAAATATTCCAACACATCCGAGCCGATCTTGCACAACTTGCGGAAATGGGCGCTCCTAAGTTTGTAGGGGAAGATACGACTAATCAAAATACAACTCACACTCCTACAACAACGTCGCCCGTATCAATAGTAATGACACCACCGCCTGCATGGAATATTCCGTTAAATCCCATGGTTACTGAGGCGTACCCAAAGGTACCGCGCACGGTTGATGCGCCACGACAAGCGACTTCACCCGCGCCTGCGCCGGTGGAAATTGCTCCATCTCAAATTCCTCCGGGCACCGCATCTCCATTGCCTCCTCCTCCAAAAGAAGAGTTGGTGACCCCACATAAGGGAACCTCACAGCACACCAGTAACATGCCGGGCATGATGCGCCATCCATGGTTGTCTGACCCAGTGAAGCTCCCCGCCACTGCAGCGCCAATGCCTACGAAGCCTCCTGTAGAGAAGGAGCGGAAATTTGATACACCAAAACCTCAGTCTGTAGTAGTTTCGGTGCCCACAGCGCCGAGCCTAAAGAATCCTCAGGCGCCCCCTCCAAAACCCGTAGTACCAACCGCACCAAGGGCACCTATGGCTCGTGCAATGACCACGCCCAAGCAGGCGGAAATGAAGGAACAACAATCTCCGTCGCCGACAACTCTCCCCACGCCGATTCGCAAAATTACTGCGACTACACCAGAAGAAACATCTCAAGAACTCGTCATGCCGGGGAAGGGAGTGAATATCCCCATTCCTAAAA
>CAYHYZ010000036.1:0-5859 GCA_964360995.1 uncultured Candidatus Saccharibacteria bacterium | reverse complement strand
TGCTGTGCGCGTGGTAGCTCATGGTCGGCGTTTCAATCTCGTATTTTTGCAAGAGCTTCTTGGTTACTCGTGTATCCTCACACAAGATGAGGTCCGCCTCTTTAAGCACGCGAATCGCCCGAAGCGTGATATCTTCCAGATTCCCTATGGGTGTCGCGACGATGGAGAGGGTGGACATATGGGGAGTATAACATTGAACATGCGGCGTGCCCATAATCTAGTGCGGAAACGGATGTTTTTTGTGAGATAACATGTATGTTATCTCATCCATTGGAATGAATTAAACCAGCGGGCTCGTGTTTGCAGTATTTCGGGCTCTCGTCTGCTGTAGAAATCAAACGCGGGGTATCCAATGATACACTTCTTTCCTTCTGGGGTGTTAGGGATTCGAACGCTCTTCGGAAGCCCGAGGAGCATCCATGACGACACTAGAATTCATCCACACTGATCACCGCATACGGGTCGTCGTACCCGTTATCACCCACAATAATAAAGCGGCCTGACGCTGGGTCTTCGTGGTTGTCTCGCACATACTGCAACGTACTCATGTTTATGTCGCCGTATGGGTACAGTGTTTTGTAGGTAACTTCCTTTTCCGGTGTCACATCACGCACTTCGCCGCTTGCAAGGTCGAGCATATAGATAAATGCCGGGGTGTCGCACTCACCTCGAAAGTCGCCGCACTCAGGACCGGCTGTAAACGCAAACACTATTTTTGTCATTTCCCAGTCAGACACTACACTGCCGGGGTTTATGCCATACCACCCAATACTTGAGACACCGTCAGTCCACACAGGTACTGGCACCGATGTTGAAGCAATGAGGTGTCCGTCACTATACTCCCCAACACCAACAGCGAAATATGGATGCTCCGTCTCGTTAAACCCAACGTATTCTTGCGTCCAAAAACGCGTATGGTCCTTTTGATCAAGCGATCTCACAATGCACCTCGGCGTGTGCGCCACGTACGACGTATGCGCTTCGCGATTAACATAGAAGATGGTTCTGTCGCAAACCTCCTCACCTGAATCATCTTGGACCGTGAAGACGACGCGCTTTTCGTTGCCGCCGCGAAGCGTTATCTTAGGAAGTACATACCCTACCGCACCCCAGCCCCACAACGATCTCTGTTCATCAATAAATATCGGCTCAATTTCCCCGCGGTATACTTGCACATCATTGCGGTACGTATCGCGGAAAATAATTTCAGCAGTATTGTTGCTGTAGAGCGCGGCATACTGAGCGGTATCCACTACCTTCGGGTCAAAGACGACGTACGCTCCCCCTGCAAGCAGGATAGCCGCAAACAGTGCTATTGCCATATTACGCATAGGGCAATTATACCACGCGGCGCTTTAAATACTTTCTACCTGCGGTAAATGGGTAAATGGGGGGTAAATGGGGTCAGCCACTATTCTTTGGCAGATCAAACGCTTCGCTCCTGTGCCGCGCGTCAAGCGCAGATATTTGTTCAATATTTTCTGCCCGCGCATCGCATGTAACATGAAGAGTAAATCGGTTGAGAGATCCGATTACGGGCAGTGGGATACGAAAAATAGTATATGGCTTTACCACAAATATATTTCGTATTTCAGATAAATGGTGGCTGACCCCATTACCCCATTCCCCTATGTTTAGGGAACTTGGGTAATATCTTAACTCATACTGCGGCAGGTACGGATTGCTCCTTGAAAAATGTATACCAGCAGACAAACTATCAGATAATATTCTAAAAGATCTAATGCAAAATAAGATATCCCGTAAACCGGACCGATGCATATTGATTCCGGAATAATCACGGGGCAGGCACTTCTTATTAAATCGGAAATAATAACGACTGGGCTAAATAAGATAGCATCTAGTTTAAAAAATATTGTTTCGGCAGGAAATTCTGAAACAACTGCCATCCTCCTTCCTAATATAAATACCGCTATCAAGAATGCAAATGCAATAAATTTAGAAAATGTAAGTCTTAAAAAATTTCTCATAATTCTACCTTAATAATTGACTGAACACTGACTATAGGGAAAACACGTAATGAAAAAGGATTGGCTTGCACCAATCCTTTAATTTTACTGAGATTTTTATCTTGTGCAATTATATGACGAAATCCGAATCTACTCTGAACGGAAGTGACCGCCTCCGCCACGCCCTCGCGGGAGACCAAAAAATTTTTAGCCGCCAATCACCGTATTCCTGTATCAAACGTGATGGCTACTTCAATTGTCTCACCAGCCACCACATTGACCAAGCGCCCCTGTATGCCTGGCCCTTTCGGCTCCGCCCATGTGATGTAGTATTCGCCTGCCGGAAGCGTTACCGAAAAATTGCCGTCTCGCTGTGTTGAAAATCGGGCGAACTCGACGCTACCCATCGCATTTTGAACAATGAAATCGCCGAATATCGGCTTGTCGGCGCACTCTGGTTGGGGCAGGTCGCGTAAGACGGGACAAGTTGGTCCGAGCAAAATCGTGCCGGTTATTTTCCCCAACCCCTGCGCCGTTATGCTCTTTATTATTTCATCAACCAAGAGGTCGCTGCCAAGACGCCCACGCACGTTTTCAAAAAGCGTTTGATGGCCCTCTTTTGAGATCGCCTCCTCTGCGGTAGATATTGGTTGCGCTTTTGTGCGTTTAAAAATCAATTCTCCGTTTTCATATACATACTTTCCCCCGCCGGTTTTTACTCTATCAAAATCTGCTTTCAATAATCCCGGAAACGCATTAAGATAAATCGGCGCGCTGAATCCTTCAATCGGCTGACCGAAATTTTTTATCACGAACCCCTGAATTACACCGGTAAATTCTCCCGCTTCCGAATAAATGCCGCCTACTTTTTCTGAAGCCCCATCACAAATCACATGTTGAGTAAACCGATTGAAAAATCGCGTACTGGGTAATGGTATGCGGAAGATTGTGTAAGACTTCACGACAAGCGTATTTGCTTTAATTATTCCATCTCCTTGCTTGCTAACCACCGCACTTTTCCCGAGCCAAAGCGCGATTCGCTGAAAGGGATGGTCAAATTGTTGTCGTATGCCTGTTTGCGCGCAACTCTTTTCTTTAGCGGTGAGAGAAACAATATCTCGCACTGTCAATTTAGGAATTACGATGCCAATAAATAAAATTATTCCCAAAACAACAAGTATTGATATTTTGTGTGATTTTTTCATGGCGTTAGTTGTTGTTTTCGATGCCTCGCGCGATAAGTAACGGGACGCCGAAAACTGTGAGAAAATGGATATTCACAATTGATCTTAATTCTGATCCCCTACGGACGCACCGTTCAGTGTCCGGGTTTTTGAATGACTGTGTCCATATGGTTATGTCTCCGCAGTGGAAAGTTCTTACATCATACGAGTATGCGGATACTGCAAAAACAAATCCGAAAGATAAATACAAAATCATTGTTACGATAATTGATTTTTTCATGGTGTTGCGTGAAGCGAAGTGATAACGCGCTTGAAAATTTCAATATCATCCGCGTTCGGAAACACAGAGCCGTCTTTGCCGAACCACGCGCCGATACCGGTGAACGCGCCGCTGTCCGTGCTTATGGTCGCTTGAATGGGCGGCTCTCGATAGTCGGCGGTGAAGTCATATGTCTCACGCTTGGCAAATCTGACAAGAATAGGCCTACCGTCGGCACTTTGCCACACGACATCCGGGATGAACGGCCTCTCAACCGGTTCGCCGCGCGAAAGAATATAGTATGTGCCGCCTTTTTCTATAAACCCCTCGGTCGGCGCCGGATGCCCGCCTTTTGATGCGCTGTAGTCGGCGGTTTTTGCGGCAAGCGAGATACTCGCGTCATACTCTGGAAGTCTGATAGTTGCACTCCAAATGCGTCCTGTATCTCCTGATGCCGTTCCCCATTTCCCTTGATTGCCGTCGGTGTATGGATAAGAGAACGCAACGCCAACCTCGGCGTTTGTATACTCATCCCACAGGCCACCGATATCTTCTCCAAGACTTCCGTCAAACGCGCTTGATGTATAGATGCGGCCGGTGCCTGGACTTACGATGAATTCATGTGTGCCGATAAACACGCGGTATGCCGTTCCCGGAAGATCCATATCGGGGCCGGAGAATATGATCGGGTCTTGCGTTTCAAGCACCATGACATAGTTTGTAATGGTTCGCTCGCGCACTCCGGTCGTATGCTCTCGCAAGTCGGTAATGCTCTTGCAGAGCGTGCGTGCCCACGGTGCGTCAGGAGTGCGCGAGGAAAGCGAGAGTATTCGGGAGATAATCTCCGTGTGGTCTATAAGAACACCGCGCGTGCGCATATCCGCCGCGCAACTCTCCGAGGAAAGTACCCAAAGGCCGTTGTGAATGGAAAGGTGGTCGTTTACTTTGTAGAACGAATCAAGGAGCGGATAGGAGGTTTCGTACGGATAGCGCGTTATAGGCTGCCCGTAGGTCAAGGGCGGAGGGACCGGCAACTCGCGAACGCAATCGCTTGTTGTAGCAGACTGGTCGCACGGACGGATCATTATTGGATCAATGGCGCCATCGCGTCCGCCAAAAAACAATTCCCGAAGCGGCGGCGGCACGAGCTCGTACGCGCACGGTGGAAATTCAGACACTATATCAAGTGGAACATCATCCTTGCTCACGTCATCACGCGCAGCATTGCGGAGAGCAAGCTCACTATCCCGCAAAGCAATCTTTGCATCACATCCGCGGTTACGCTCAATCTTTTTTGATCTATCCCACTCATACCACGCACCATACCCAATAACCCCCAAAGCAATGAGGGTTAAAAAAGCAACAATAATACGGGTAAAAATTTTCATCTCATTATTTTTTATTTTCGCCGCTAGGCAAGTGCCTCAAAAACTCTTTGGCGGATTCCGAGCAACCTTCAAAGTCGGTTTCTGGTTCGTAAGGAAGTTCGAATGTGTCGTTATCCTGCAACTTTTCGTTCCAGTAATAAAGCGTGACGATTCTTTTCTCGGGATCGAAGCTGGCGTCATCGCTTCGCGGCAACTCTGTTTTTGCGCAGTTCTCGTATAAATGCGCTCGCCTTTGTCCCGAACCAACGAAAAAGCGCACAAAATAATCAGGCATGTCTTTTCTCGTGCTTTTAACCCTCAAGTCAACTTCCCCGTTCCCGTCAAATTCGTAGTATGTAGACCAACACTTTGGAGTCGCTTCGAACGCTTCGCCCGGGAGTCCACCGTTAGATACATACCCGGCAGTTGCATTTCCGCTCACTGTAGTAAAGTAAGCACTCATATCTTTAGGATAAATACTCTTGGGGAGGTTAATAAAAAGACGGGTTGTCTCCGCTACTTCCTGTGTAGATTTATAAGGAATCGCGTTGCAGGCGGAAAGCTCTTGCGCAAGAGAGATATTGTTTTTGTGATCCGACGGCGGTTGAACCAAAAGCGCATCGCCGCGCTGCCACCAATATATTGCTACTGTGGCGGCAACAAGGATAATTCCTATTACGATTGCAAAGTATTTTTTATTATGGAGGTATAATCCCATATCTGGATTTTTTTATTGAATTGGTGGCAAAAAAATTGGCAGCCGGAGCGCGGCCGAATCGGTCGGCAAAATTCCTGAAAGTTTAATTGTGGTGCGCGATCCAGGAGTCGAACCTGGGACCCCATCAGTATCAGTGATGTGCTCTACCAACTGAGCTAATCGCGCATTCTATTTTCACCTCTTTGTTACACCATTCGCGCAGTATCCAATTCCCGACCTACCAAAACAGCTAATCGCGCATTCTATTTTCACCTCTTTGTTACACTATTCGCGCAGTGTCCAATTCCCGACCTACCAAGACAGCTAATCGCGCAAGTACAAGAAAATATACCAGAAAAATCCTTATATGACAATGAAGGGGGCT
>CAYHYZ010000035.1:0-6587 GCA_964360995.1 uncultured Candidatus Saccharibacteria bacterium | reverse complement strand
TCTTCTAATTCATCGATTTTATCTTTCATCTTTTTCGCGACGTCGCGCATTTTTCCTCCTTTTTTGGCAAAGAAATTTGCCTTTTCCTTTCGTTCCCGAATTTCCTTCTCTAGCTGAGCATTTTTGCGGTTTTCTCGTTCAATGCGCGCCGAAATATCCTTCACCACATCTGTGTAGTTTCCGGAGTACATTTCAATTTTGTGTTTGAACACATCTAAGTACAGCACCCCATGTGTGAAGGCGTTTAAAAATTCTGCATCGTGCGAAATGACAACGCATGTTTTTTTGTACTCCTTCAAAAATTCTGTAAGATGCTCAATGCCCGCTTTGTCTAAATTATTTGTGGGCTCATCGAGGAGGAGTACATCCGGGTTTTGAATAAGTGCGGAAGCCAAGAGTAGGCGCGCCTGTTGTCCCCCCGAAAAATTATCGATTTTCTTATCATGATCCGGCACTTTCAAATTCACTACCGCAAGCGCCTTGTCAATGCGAGGGTCAATATCATAGATTTTTTTTGGGAAGCATTGTTCAAAAAACTCTCGCACCGTCAGCTTGAGATCTGCGGGAGGAATTACTTGCTTCGCCGCTGCAATAGTGATGCTCGGAGAAATATGAATATCACCCCCTTCGGGACGAATTTCCCCGGTAATCATTTTAAAAATGGTACTTTTCCCTGCGCCGTTCTGCCCCATCAGTGTAATTTTGGTGCCCCGGCGCACAATAAAATCTACCTCTTCGAGCAGCGGTTTATTAGGCAGGTAGTGAAACGACACCTTGTCGAATCGAATGATAACGTCATTTGTTGCCATATGAATAGTGCTCCGCCCGCTGGCGGACTGCAGATGCTCAATATTACAACAAATCTTGCCTAATTTCTAGCGCTGTGTACTTCCACGCGCACTATGCTAGTATGCGCGCATGAAAAATGTGTATGGAACGCATTGGGACGTCGTCGTAGTTGGTGGTGGCGCCGCAGGAATGATGGCAGCGGGACGCGCGGCGGAACTTGGCGCGCGCGTGATTGTCATTGAAAAAAACGCCACCCTCGGCAAAAAACTACTCATCACCGGAGGAGGAAGATGTAACGTTACCAATGCCGAATTTAATAATCGCGCGCTCTCGAGTCACTTTCAAGAAGATGGAAAATTTTTACTTTCGGCGTTTTCAAAGTTTGCGGTAAAAAACACGCTGGAGTTTTTTCATACTCGCCACATGCCCACACATGTAGAGGATGAGCGGCGCGTATTCCCCACAACAAATAGGGCGGCATCGGTATGGAAAGTGCTCGTTGATTATTTACATGCGGGGAAGGTAACGATACTTTCTGACGCTCCGGTTATGGCGCTCGTGCATGAAAATAGTTTCATCACTGGAGTCCGACTCGCTAATGGAAAGCTGATTGAGGGAAAGGAGTACATTATCGCAACGGGCGGTAATTCGCGACCAGAAACCGGATCGTCCGGAGACGGCTTTGTGTGGATGCGTGATATTGGACATACTGTGTTTGATACGCACCCCGCACTCGCACCACTGATGATTAAAGATATGTGGCCGCGCTCGCTCCACGGACTCACGCTCCCCCACATCACACTCACTTCCTATTTAAACGGGAAGAAACAAAAGAAAAAAACCGGGAGTCTGCTGTTTACTCACGTGGGTATTAGTGGGCCGACCGCACTCAACATGAGTAGTGATATTGCTGAGCTCCTGAAATATGGCATCGTCACGCTCACGCTCGATCTCCTCCCAGACATCACCATCGAAGCGTTGAGTGAGCAAATTGAACAGATACTGATCTCGCAACGCAGTAAAAAAATGAAGAATTGTCTCTCCACAATACTGCCCAGTCGCTTGGTATCTATTGTGCTGGAACTGTCCGGCGTTGACCCTGAACTTGTCGCACATCATGTCACTCGTGCCCGTCGCATCACGCTTATCCGCACCGTTAAGGCACTCCCCATGCGCGTCAAAAAGCTACTCGGCACTGATAAGGCAATTTCCACGGGCGGCGGCGTAGCACTCACCGAGGTAGACTTTAAAACGATGCGTTCGCGTCTATTCCAAAATTTATATCTCGTAGGAGACATCTTAAATATGAACCGCCCATCAGGGGGCTATTCTCTACAGGTGTGTTGGACAACAGGATATATTGCAGGATCTGAGTGCGGGAAAAAACCTGCGTCGACTATACGCTCTGCTTCCGAATAGTTTCTTTTTTCCCTGCGGCGATGAGCTGTGTGAGCACGTCGTTTCTTGATCCCTCGGACACAAGTGTGAGTTCCCCGGGATTCTCCGCTACTCGCTGCGTTTCGAGAATTTCAAACATACTAGCAAGCACTTCTGGATCCTGCGCTATTTTTTGAATCGTGTTACCCACAATGGCGGGACGCACTGCCCCTGCTTTTGCAAATTCAATTGATGATTCTTGCTCTGCGCGGCTCGTAATAATATTGACCTGGTTTTTCCCATCCTGCTCAATCGCAGAAGTCACTTGGCGAAGTTGGTTCACTACTTTTTCTTCAATTTGTTTGATCATGTTCAAATCTCGAAAGTGCACTTTGCGAATATATACCGAACCCAAGTGATACCCCCACTCTTCCGATTCCGGAGAGACGGTCTGCCGAACCGAAAGACTCATTTTATGACGTTCACTTAACATTTCTGCGAGGGGTAAATTACTTAAATTTTTGATCGTTTCATTTTTTACGCTTACCGTCAGTGACCCTTCTGGATCTACGTTCTTAAAAATATGCGCAACGGGATCCGTAATATACATTTCGTACCATACGCCAATGCCCATCGGAGTTCCTTCTTCGGAGTTTACCGGAATGCTACGCAGATATACTTGATCAAGACTCATACTGCGACGATGTGACGTACCAAGCCAATTGACAAACAGGGCTCGCCAACCAAGCTCTACCCACAAAAAATGAAAGCCGGGTGTTTGAATGATTCCCACAATGTCGCCAAATAGCACATACACTCGCGCTTCGCGCTCTCGAATAATCGCATAGAATCCAAAAAATTTGAGCAGCAATGCTACCATGCGCTCTGCAAGGTATATGATCACCGCCAGCCACATTGCCACAAAGAAAGTACTCATTATTTTTTGGTCTCCAAAATAATGCGACTTGCACGAGACAGTAGTGTGAGCTTCACATTTCTCACGTACGCGCCAAGTGTTGTCTTCCCGCTTTGCTTGATGATCGTGAGTTGCTCGGAAAGTCGCTCTAGCGGCTGGACTTCTGCATTTGCGCGGAATGTTTCTATTTCAACTGCCCGCCGCGATTGCACAATTTTTTGATCAGCTCCCGCTTGCGCCAAACTAATTTCCGAGGACACGTGGTTATGCGCGGTATTGATTGCCGCGAGCGCAGATTCCACTTGTTCGGGTGGCTCAATGGCAGTGATCAGTGCGGCGTCGAGTGCAATGCCGTACCGTGCAGCCGATGAGCGGCATTCTTCCTCCATGTGCCTGTTTAAATCTCCAAGATTTTTTCGCAAATCGTTAATTGAAGTACCGTAGGAAGCGATGATAGATAATTCTGAATTCTCCCTTGCTGGTGCCTCAAAATTTGCAATGCGCTCTCGGAGAATTGCAATAAAATATCCGATCACGTGAGAAACGGGATTGCGCACACCAAACAAACACGCATACAAATTCTGTTCTGAAACCGTGTATCGCATCTGCCCGCGGAGATTAATGTTCAACTGGTCTTTTGTCACTGCTTCTAGCGCAGTATTATTGTTGTTTGCGTACGGATTATCAGGGTCATGCGCAATATCAATAAGCTCGGTAGCCACAGATATTTTGTGCACCTTTTCCCACGGCATTTTAAAATATGGCCCACCTGGTCGAATCACTTTCAGCTGTGGAAATCGATAGCGTTCACGCTCTTCTTCTGAAAGGGCATCAGCAAAATGAGGAATATCGAGCGTAGAAGCATTGCCAAGTCGTTGTGCTTTTCCAAATCGCGTCTTTACTGCGCGCTCATTTTGTTGGACAACATAAAACCCCGTCGCCACAAAACGGAAAACGAGGTAAATAACAAATCCCCATATCAATGCGCCGATTCCCATGAGTCTATTATAGAGCGTATCTCTTCCTTTGTGCCGCCATGATGTGGATAGTGTGATTACTCCATTGGCACCTCGATGATGAGGAAACGAGTGTCCTCCTCTGCATGAATCTCCACCTTCTCCGTTTCCCATATGCCAACGGCATCCCGTGCTTCGAGTACACTCCCCGCAATCATGCACTTTCCTGCAACCACAAAAAAATAAACGCCATGCGCGTTGTCTTGAATATCGTAAGAACTCAACTCATCTTTCTCGAGATGCGCATTCCAAATGCGCGCATTTTGATGAATGAATAGCGCGCCGTCACTTTTATCTCCCGACACAAGGAGTGTGCGTTTTGCGTTCGTCCGAAATGCACGCTGATCATAGCGGGGTGGCACTCCAGTAATTTTTGGATGAATCCATAATTGAAACAGCGCAAGTCGCTCGGTGCGCGATGCATTGAGCTCCGCATGGATCACTCCGCTACCTGCCGACATTACCTGCACCTCACCCGTGCTCACCGTAAATGTGTTCCCCATGCTATCACGGTGCGCGACCACACCATCCGTGACAATAGTGATAATTTCCATATCCTTGTGCGGGTGCATATCAAATCCTTTTTCTGGCTCTATGATGTCATCATTGAGTACGCGAAGTGCTCCAAACCCCATCCGATTCGGGTTAAACCAATCTGCAAAACTAAAACTAAAGCGTGTATGCAGCCATCCGTGCTCGCCTACGCCACGTTCACTCGCAGGATGGAAAACTGTTTGCATATCATCATTGTTTCGAGAGTGTTAAGTGAATGAGGTAATTACCTTGCTCTGTGGGCGCGTTCGCACGGGGATAGGGCGTAATATTATCAACGGCAATGTGTAAACTAAAAACGGCAGCTCCATGTTTCTCAAGGACAACTCTGTTTTCTGTGTCGCCGTTTTTTACGGCTTTAATGGTAACTTTTGCCTCTCCCGCCCAAATACAGATAACTCCTGTCGCACATCTACTATCTTCAACTTTTGTTATTGTAAAACTCACACCCTCAAACAACGCTGTTTCTCCAATATGCAATGTCACTTCTTTAATACCTTCTTCTCCTTGCCCTCCGCCAGCTTGCGGATTTGGGCATGCCGCAAATTCACAATTTGATCCTGTCCTCCCAACAGCAGATCCATCGGGGCAAATCTTTGCCTCGAGCGTACAACCTATTGGTTCATTTGGGGAATCTTTAAGCAACAGCGCACCTCCCGCAACCGCCAGCAAAATAAGCACCGCGCCAATAGAAAGTATGCGTTGTAACGTATTGGTCATTATCATAGTGTGCTAAAAATAGTGAGCCGGTAAGCCGTGCTTCTGCTTATCTCTATTAAACCACGATACTGGTCGCCCGCATAGAAATAGTTAGTAAAGAAAAAGGAGGGCTCCGTAGCCCCCCAGTACTTCTCTATCACAGCCCATTTCTCGGATACGATCCGAGAATGGTTATTTTTTCTGCTATGTTGCTCATTTCTTGAAGCAACCTTGGTACAAATATGTCCTCACTATGATAATCGAATTCACAGTAAAAGGAATACACTCCTCTCACACCAGAAGCAATTGAGTGGATCGAGGAAATATTGAACGCACGCTTTGAAATACAATCGATTATTCTCGCTAGACTTCCCACAGCGGCGGGGGGCGAAAAAATGATTGCGGTACGATTCGGACGCATTTGGTTTCGACATAGATATGACGAAATAAGATGAAAGCGCGTCGCGTTTGTATAAGACGTTTCGATGCTGTCCTGGATTCTACGGAGTCTATACATGCGGCTCGCGAAGGGAGAGGCAATGGCAATCGCATCGCTGTATTTTGCATCCGATGCGACAAGACGTGCCGCTTCCGCCGTACTCGAGGTAATTCCTCCAACAGCAAGTGCTTGCAGACCGATATATGTCCTACATTGATCTAGTGCCTGTTGGTGGGAAAATACTCTCGTAAAAGACTTGCTCTTCCTTCCCATTTTTCTCACCAACGCGCTGTGATGTATGGGCAACCACAAATCTCCTATGATGCGTAGCTCATTTGGCCAGTCCGCACCATACACCTGGTATGCGCGAATCGTGTCCATCACCAAACCGGTCGTGGAGTTTTCGATTGGGATAACGCAGTAATCGTCGGCTGTGTGACATTTTTCCAGCAATTCTGGGATTGTTGCGGCGAGTGCTAGCTTTACCGATCCCCACTGTTCCGGCAATTTTTGCTTTCGAAACAAATTTGTGGCCTCATGAGAATAGGTACCTTTAGGACCCAACGTCCAAATAGTCTACATGATGATCCTCATTCAAACAACAATTTAAGCGAAGGATATCTCTATCTGCTCCTCAACACAAGCCACCTTCGCCAGACGGCGAAGGAGTGTTGACTCATTGCTAAAATGGAGCGCTATTCACCGGGGCAGGCAGCAAACTCGCAGCTTGGCGCTCTGCGTCCAACATATGTTTTCCCATCCGGACATAATTTCGCATCCTGGGTACAGTAAATACCCT
>CAYHYZ010000034.1:0-6638 GCA_964360995.1 uncultured Candidatus Saccharibacteria bacterium | reverse complement strand
TAGTAATTACGCACTTGTTTTGTGCATAATCACCAATGTTTTTCCATGTTTTTTGTAAACCTTGATAAAGGTTCATCCAATCGTCGAGCGAAAGTGTCTCAGGGCGGCGCATTTGATACATTTCTATCTTTTTTGCTCCACTACTTCCCTCATCTGGCCAATATTTTTTGAGTGATGTATGTAGTTGCTTGCGTTTCTGTTGAAACGCAGTGCGTGCAATTCCAAAAAAATCGTCGGCTGAAATAATTCCAGCGTCTGTCAGAGGATTGAAGCCATGTTTTGTCACTGCAGTGATGGCGGACATCACATTCGGAGGAGGTTGGAACGCTCCCTTGGGTACGGTTGAAATATATTTCGGAGTGCCGTAGCAGTGCGTTGCAAGACCAAGTAGATTCATTCCTGTTCCGGCACCGATGCGTGCCATCATACGATCCGCAACTTCTTTCTGAACGAGCGCGACAGTTCTTGTCGGCGCGGGGAGTGTGGGGTGCGACCACAACAATCGGAACAATCTACCAGTAATTGCATACGGAATATTTGCAACAACGGCGTAGGGTTCATTGCGGAGCTGCATAATAGTTCCTTGCTCGAGTATTTCGATGGCATCCCCCACGATCAGTGTCATGGAAGTGTTTTCTGAAAATTCATTTGTCAGCTCAGCAGCGAGCGTTTTGTCGCGCTCTATTGCAATCACCCGCGCTCCAGCGGCAAGTAGTGCGCGGGTGAGCACGCCCTTGCCCGGGCCAATTTCGAGAATTAATTCTCCCGGGCGAATTTCTGCTGCGCGCACGATATCAGCAAGCACTTTCGTAGACGTCAAAAAATGCTGACCGAGTGGAGGGCGCTCGGTGATACCACGCCTAGTTGTATGAGACCGCTTCTTCTTCATATGATTTGGACGGATATTCCGGAATGATGATGTCGGTGAGGTGTTCGGGGATTTCTCCAATAAAGCGCGAAGGATCATTAAATGCAATCTCTCCATTCATCATGCGACGCGTGGTGAGCGTTAAAATAATTCGTTCGCGTGCGCGCGTCACCGCAACGTAAAACAGTCTTCGCTCTTCTTCAATCATCCCCTCTTCTTGCGCGAGGGTGTGTGGGAAGAGTCCCTCTTCAAGTCCTGTGACAATGACCACCTTAAACTCGAGTCCTTTTGCGGCATGTGCGGTGAGTAAATGTACCGCGTCCACGGTAGTGTCTACGAGGTCCTGATCGCTCATCAGCTCAACTTCCGCAAGAAATTGATCAATGATTTCTACGGTTGGAGTGGCGCGATGTTTTACGGCAACACTCACCAATTCACGCATGTTTGCAATCCGTTCTTTTCCTTCAGGATCTTTAGAAAAATATTCAACAAATCCTGCGCGTTGCATAACAAATGTAATGAGATCAGGGAGACTGGTGGTCTGGGTGCGCTCCGTAATTTCCCGAATGATGGTGGCGAATTCCCCTATCTTTTTTTGTTCGGTCGCTGATAACGGCACACCGGCAGTATGCTTATATAACAACACTTTTCCGATTCCCCGCGGAGGCATATTTATGACCCGGCGCTCCGAAACTCCATCTTCAGGATTTCGTGCGCGCTTGAGGTATGCAAGAATATCTTTAATTTCTTTGCGGTCATAAAAACGCACACCTGATACTAATCGATACGGTACCGCACGCTTCATCAGCGCCTCTTCGATTGCACGAGACTGCGCATTCGTACGAAAGAGGATTGCGATGTCGGAGTGCTTGTACCCTGAGCGCACCGCATCCTCGATGTCGCTCACCACCATTGTGGCTTCCTTACGCTCATCTTCTAAAATTTTAATGCGCACCTTCTCCCCTTCTGCGTTATCGGTGCGAAGTGCGATGGGTTTTCGCTCAGAGTTTTTAGAGATGACGCTTCTCGCCGCCTCGAGGATGACTTTGGTAGAACGATAATTTTGTTCCAGCATAATGACCGTTGTTCCCTCGAAGTCTCGCTCGAAGTTTAAAATATTTCTCCAGTCTGCTCCGCGCCATGAATAAATTGCCTGATCAATATCTCCCACCACACAAATGTTGCGGTGCTTTCCGGAAAGTAGTAGCGAGAGCTGATACTGCGCAACATTGGTATCTTGATACTCATCGATATGAATGTGAGTCCAGCGATCCTGCCAGTACGCTCGCACGTCTTCGTAATCTCGTATGAGTTGTACGGGCTTGATGAGGAGATCATCAAAATCGCAATTTTGCATTTTATGGAGCGCCGCCTCATACGCAATGTATACGCCTGCTACCTGCTCTTCATATGGACTGGAAAATCCCGCCACACCCAACTGCGACGCGGGGGTCATTTCATTTTTCAGCCCAGAAATGATGTTGCGAAACCGCTGAGGATCATAGAGATCAGGGTCAAGCTGGCGTTCCGCCATTATTACTTTAATAAGCTTGAGTGAATCTTCTTGGTCTGCGATGGAGAATCGTTCTTTTACACCGATGCGACTTCCGTGCGTGCGAAGAATATGAATACCGAGCGCGTGGAAGGTGCCAATAAACGGCATACCGCCACCGGTGTCTACCCCTCCTAGTAAATGCTGGATGCTCTCTCGCATCTCTCCCGCAGCTTTATTGGTAAATGTGACGGCCAAAATACGATCCGGAGGGGTGCCGTTTTGCACAATATGTGCGATGCGATGTGCAATCACGCGGGTTTTCCCCGATCCAGCTCCGGCAAGCACAAGAACCGGTCCTTCGGTCAAAAGTACCGCACGTTTTTGCTCTGGATTTAACCCGTGGAAAATGTCCATTTTGTCTTATGTAGCAACGATTATTTGTCCATCCGACGGCTCTAAAAACGGTTGAAAAAGGGGAGTCTTTCTGGTACGCTAATGGGTACGTCTGGCTAGTGCCACTCATTATAGCGCATACACTGCAAGGATGATTTTTTTGCACCGCGCGTAACACAACGAAGTATAAATACACAGCGACAACTCGATATTGGACTCCGGATGCATACCGCGGGTCGGGTGCGGGTTTCAGTGCTTACCATCATGCTAGGAATTGTACTAGTCCCTTCTTTGGCGCGCGCCTTTTCTATTGGGGAATTCTTCCGGTCCTTTTTTGGATCCTCCGCACAAACGGTGGATGCATCTTCGTTTGCGGGTAGCCAAGAACCTATTATCACTAAGCCATTTCTTGAACCCGTTCGCAATGCAAATCCTAAAGCGGCAACGGGAGGTCCTATTGTTGCATATACAGAGGAAAATGCGATGATCCCTTCGATTGGTCCGCTTGGTACGATTTCTGATGCGGAAGAAACAAGGCTTTCAATCATTACGACCTACACGGTTCGCGAGGGAGACAATCTGTCGGTGATTGCGAAAACATTTGGTATTAGCGTAGGTACAATTTATTGGGCAAACAATATTTCTCGGCCAGAGCTGATTAAGCCGGGCGACGTGCTCGTGATTCTCCCTGTTTCGGGAGTAAAACACACCGTTGCAAAAGGAGACACTATTGAATCTATTGCAAAAAAATACAAAGGAGACGTAGAGGAAATTCGTATTTTTAACGAACTCGCCTCTGGGGAAAAAATTGCGATTGGCACCGATCTCATTATTCCAAACGTTGATATGGTACAGGCGCCGTCATCGGTTGCGAAGCGCCCAAATGTCCGTGGTGCAGGAGCGCCGAGCGCCCCCGGGTACTTCGGACGACCACTTACGGGGGGCAAGAGAACGCAAGGACTTCATGGATATAATGCTGTCGATATTGCCGCTCCATGTGGAACACCACTCTACGCATCTGCGGGTGGCGCGGTCATTATTTCGCGCAGTTCGGGTTGGAATGGAGGATATGGAAAATATGTTGCGATCAAACATTCCAATGGTACGCAAACCGTCTATGGTCACATGAGTGCAGTGATGGTGACGCAAGGAAGCGTTGTTGAAAAAGGACAATATATTGGAGACCTTGGCACCACTGGGAAATCTACAGGATGTCACGTGCACTTCGAAATTCGAGGAGCCGCCAATCCGTTTTAATACGAAACATGTTCGCCCGCTTTCGGACGAAACTGGAGCGCTTCAAGTATGTGCGCTGACTCAATGGTCGGCGAGGCATCGAGATCCGCAATGGTTCTCGATATTTTTTTAACGCGGTGATATACGCGTAGTGACATATGGAGACGAGAGGCCGCAATGGCGAGCGTGCGCGACGCCTCATCGCTCAGCTGTAAAAATGCATCAAGTTTTGCTGCAGGCAGCTCACTATTCCATGTATATGGTGTGTCCGCGTAACGATCGCGCTGTATGCGCGCCCCGCGAGATACGCGCTCGCGTATCACATGCGATGATTCTCCGCGAGGTAACGCAGACGCACTTGCGGCGTCCACGCGGGGAACATCCGCCCAAAGATCAATACGATCTACTATTGGACCCGATACTTTCCGTGCGTATCTCATCAGATCCCGTGGAGCGCACGTGCATACCTCATGTGAACCAGTGCGCCCGCATGGGCAGAGGTTCATTGCCGCCACGAGCAAAATATGTGCGGGGAATGTGTTCGTCGCCTTAACGCGCGCAACAGTTACCATGCGCTCTTCGAGTGGTTCGCGTAGCGCCTCAATTGCGGTGGTGCTAAATTCAGGAAATTCATCGAGAAACAATATGCCGTGATGTGCGAGCGTGAGCTCTCCGGGTTTTGGTGTCGCTCCCCCACCAACAATCGCGGCATGTGACGTGGTGTGGTGTGGGCTGCGAAATGGGCGCGATCGTAATATCCCGTCGGTCGCAATGTGCTCCCGCGCACTTCCCGCCACGCTATGAATAGCAGTGACCTCAAGCGCTTCTGCAAATGTGAGAGGCGGCATAATGCCACTAATCGCGCGCGCAATCATCGTTTTTCCTGTTCCGGGTGGGCCAGAGAGCGCGAGGTGATGTCTTCCCGCCGCCGCAATTTCTGCCGCACGCCTTGCAGAAAGCTGTCCTTTGATATCTCCAAAATCTACGGAAGGCGCAGAGGAATCCGCAGAAAATGGAACGCTTGGAGTTGCGGCAAGCAATCTCCTTCCGTCTAAGTGATCGATGAGCTCACCGAGCGTATGAAATCCAAACACCGCAATACCAGGAATCATTGCAGCTTCAACGCTATTTCCAATTGGTACGTAGAGCTCTGTAATGCCCGCGCGTTTCGCTGCTTGAGCAAGCACGATCATTCCTTTCCCGGGGCGCACCGAACCATCGAGCGCGAGCTCCCCTACAAACCATCTACGCGCAGGATCAAATCGCACTTGTTTCGAAGCGAGCAAATACGCAAGCGCAATAGGGACATCAAACATCGGCCCCTCTTTTTTGATATCTGCAGGAGCGAGGTTGATGGTCACGCGTGAATGTTTTTTATGTGGCGGGACAAGTTTACTGTGTGCAATGGCAGCCCCCACGCGATCGCGAGATTCCTCCACTGCTTTATCGGGCAGTCCCACGATAGAAAAACGAAATAGTCCCGGAGCAAGATCCACTTCAACGTCTACCGGCTGACCGATAAGGCCGGTAGTTTGTGCGCTCGAAATGCGATATGCCATAAAAAAATACCGGAATTATTCGGTATTTTTGGGAGCGTGTGTAATACAGGTGATAGCTGCGGGATTTGCCATGAGGCGATCCTCGGCAATGGGCTCTCCTCCCACTGTGCACGTGCCGTATGTGTGTGCGGTGATGCGCGCGAGCGCACTATCAATTTCCTTGAGGCGTGATACTAATTTCGTTTCAACCCCAATACGATTATCAAATTCTTCATACTCATCCGCAATCTCGCTCTGTTCTGAGCGCAGCGTATTCAGCTCGGGGAATGATGGCTCCCACATAGTGGTATTTCCAATTTTTTCTTTATGCCCCACAGAGCTTAATGTGCGTTCGATTTCGGTACGTTCCTGTGTGAGTAGGTCAAGAAATGTATTCGTTTCCATACGGGTATTGTACCCGCCGATTCTTGTGGAAACAAACTAGAGATCAATGCGCTTTACACGCAGTAGTTGCAGCATAACGCGGAGCGCGTCGGGAGAAGTGGTGATCACGAGGAGATTATTATTGAAGACTGCATATGCATATACTCCGGGAGACGAAGAGGAGTCACGTAAAATTCTTACGTCCACGTTTTCCAGCGTGTCGGGAGCAAATCCTCCAACGGTATTGGTGTTAGCAGTAGCATCAACGATAGTGACTGCTTCGAGCAGCGCAGTGCGCGTTTTTGGTCCCGTGGCTCCATAGCCATCATTTGCAGTGCCCGCGCACACTAGTTTTTTATCACACTGATATTTTTTTAGTGCGTCCACGGCCGTTGCGTCCATGGTAGTGCTTGGTGTGTACGTCGCAGGAAGATTCCCGATGTCTTTAAGAAATGTTTGGAGTGTTTGTACGTCATCCCCCTTAGTACCCAGGATGATCCAGCGCGTAATAGAAATACCTGGAACAGTTTTCGTATTTGAAATAGGGGGGGGAACTTCTGAAATTCCCGTGATACGTGAAAAATCTTTTCGGATGGAGCGCTCCCATTCCAGCATGCTGGAACGTGTGCGATCCGCAGTGTTGGCATTAATGCCAAAAAGCCACGCCGTATCGGCCGCAGACTCTCCGTATACCGTATACATACTCCATTTACCGGTGAGCGTA
>CAYHYZ010000033.1:0-6672 GCA_964360995.1 uncultured Candidatus Saccharibacteria bacterium | reverse complement strand
GAAACGTTGAGCCTCACTTTCGACAGTGCAGAGTTCATTCTCTTCTGCTTGTATGTCACGTGGATGGGGAATAATCATTGTGCCCTCCTCACTATTTCTCCATACAGTAGAACATTCTCCGTCGTATAAGTCCATAAGTTGACTTTCCTTTTCCATTCATAGATACTCATCTATATATTATGGCTGGAACGTCGTGCACACACTGTTTTAAAGCACTTGCGGACTCATCTCGACTCCGCATTTTGCGTTTATTACAGCAGTCGCCAAAGACGGTGACGGAAATTACCAACCAGATGGAACTTACGCAACCGACGGTGTCGCATCATCTCCATATTTTACTTTCAAAAGGAGTGATTGCCCGCGCGCAGAGCGGACGCCAGGTTGTCTATACCTACAACACTGCGCATCCTTGTGTGGGATGTGGAGTGTTTAGCGCACCAATCAAACCATGAAAGCGAGGTACATATTTTTAGATCACGCAGCAACCACGCCAATCGATGAGCGTGTACTTTCTGCGATGATGCCGTATCTTACGGAGTCATTTGGAAATCCGTCTGCAATTTATTCATCGGGACGTGTTGCAAAATCCGCGCTCGCAGATGCGCGCGCAAAAGTAGCAGAGGTGCTTGGAGCAAAAGCAGATGAAATTGTATTTACCGGAAGTGGAACAGAGGCGAACGCACTCGCGCTCTTTGGCGTACTACGAAAACACGGAGGGGCACTCGTCACCGCAACAACCGAACATCATGCGATTCTCAGCAATGCTCGGCAGCTCGAAAAAGAAGGTGTGTACGTGACGTATGTAGGAGTTGATATCAATGGCTTTGTACACATCGACGAATTGAAAACTGCGATTACGCCGGAGACGACGCTTGTTTCCATTATGTACGCAAATAACGAAATTGGGACGATTGCACCAATGGAAGATATTGCGCGCATAGTAAAGACAGAGCGAGAACGTAGAAAAACAGCAGGAGAGACGCGTCCAATATATTTTCATACCGATGCATGTCAGGCGGCGGGGTATTTGTCACTGAACGTGCGCGAACTTGGCGTAGATCTCATGACAATGAATGGAAGTAAAATTTATGGCCCAAAGGGTATCGGAGCGCTCTACGTGCGAAAAGGCGTGTTACTCACTCCACTGTGGCATGGAGGAGGTCAGGAAAATCGCCTCCGAAGTGGTACGGAAAATGTTGCGGGAGCAGTGGGATTTGCAGAGGCATTGAGGATTGCACAATCAATGCGCGAGGAAGAAGGAAAGCGGCTTACGGAACTGAGAGATTATTTTATTGAGCAACTATTCAAAATCATTCCAAAAATAGTGCTCAATGGACCGGATCTTTCCTCGGGACACGGCACACGGCGCATTCCGAACAACGTGAATATTTCCATTCTTGATATCGAAGGTGAAGCATATCTCTTGTACCTCGATCACAAAGGTATCGAGGCATCTACGGGATCGGCATGTGATTCAGTGACACTTGACCCTTCACACGTGATTCTGGCTCTTGGTCGCCCATATGAATATGCACATGCATCTCTGAGGTTTACACTCGGAAGGCATACCACAAAGGAAGATATCAATTATGCGCTGAGTGTGATGCCTGGGATAACGGAGACGCTGAGAAAGATATCTCCTATATCTCTTCCCACCGATGGCACTGGTCTTGCGTCGCGCGCGGCATTTGCGGGACAGGGCATGCCACACTGGGAGCAGAAGACAAAAAGCAAAAAACATTAAATCACAAGAACATAAAATCATTAAAACAATACATCACGAGAACATAAAATCAAACACACATAATCACACACACAACTATGCAACCAATACCAAAAGGAAAATATGAAGTCGTAAATACACACACCGGGCAGGGGTGGGTGTATTCTGACATTGTGAAAGATCATTTTTTCCATCCGCGGAATTTACTTCTTGAGGAACCCACAGAAGGATCGTATGACGCAATCGGTGAAGTAGGATCTCCCGCGTGCGGAGACATGATGCGTATGTGGGTGAAGATCGATTCAACATCAGAACGTATTCTTGATCTCAAGTGGAAGACGTTTGGATGTGGATCCGCGATTGCCGCCACAAGCATGTACTCCGTAATGCTTACGGAAAATGGTGGGATGACTATTGAAAGTGCGGTAAAAGTACGCCCGCAGGATATTATGGAACGCCTCGGAGGGCTTCCTGATCGAAAAATACATTGTTCGGTGCTCGCGGATAAAGCGTTTCATAAAACCATCAACAACTATTTTCGTGCTACCGGACAGCACAATCGTATAATGGTGGAAGGATCAAAAGTCATTGACCCGACATTGAACATTACTGATAAAGATATAGAAGAAGCAGTGCTCGAGGGTGCGCGCACGCTTGAAGAAGTGCAGCAAAAATTAAAGGTGGGCATTGGCTCTCCGGATGCTACACCTGCGATTGAGCAGCTCATCCGATTTTACTGCGAAAAATACTATGGATAATCCAACGCCAAAAATAAGCAAAATTATTGTCGATCGTGAACTGTGTATCGGCGCGGCTTCGTGTGTGGCTATTGCGCCGGGCGTATTTGAGCTAGACGACGACAATAAGGCAACAGTGCTGTCAGTGGAAGGCGCGGATGCAGATACCATACTACTTGCAGCAAAATCATGCCCAACACGAGCAATCAGTGTGTTTGATGATCATGATCAACAAATATACCCGTAACTATGGACACCCCTGCAACGTTATATCGCCGTGAAATCGAACGCGTCATTCAAGACGAGGTGAACCCAATGGTAGGGCGCCATCTCGGAAAAGTAGAATATGTAAAATTTGAGGATGGCGTCGTGTATGTGCGACTTCTCGGCACATGCAAGGGATGTCCACTCTCGGAGCTTACGCTCAAGGAGGGAATCGAAATGATTCTGAAGGAGCGTATCAACGGTGTTGAGCGAGTGGAAGCAGTCGAATAGCGTCACATCACGGGTGACCGCACTATTCGTTATTTCATTTAGTCTTTTAACCATGGAGTAGAAAATACCCATCTAAATCGCTATACTACCCATATGCCTCCATTTCAAAATTTCACCATTAAGGCACAAGAGGCGCTCCGTAAAGCCCATGAACTGGCGCTTGAGCGCGGGCAAACATCCCTCGATGCACTGCATCTGTTGGGTTCTTTACTGCTCCAAGAGGACGAAGGGGTCATCATTCCGTTGATCGAAAAGTTAGGCATCGACTACCAACAATTTACCGACTATGTGCTCGATGCACTGGATGCGCGCAAAGGTGGGCAAGTAGCTACTCCGACGCAACAGTTTTATTTGACTCCCGAACTTGCGCGCGTGCTTGAAGAAGCACATAAAGTTGCCGCTTCCCTGAAAGATGAATTTATTTCAACTGAACATTTATTTCTCGGGTTTTTAGAGACCCCATCAAAAACAAAAGAAATATTAGAGCGATTCCAAGTAGATAAGGAAACGGTGCTGAAGGTGCTTTCGACTATCCGCGGATCTCAACGGGTCACTGACGCCGAACCAGAATCAAAGTATCAAGTGCTTGAAAAGTATGCACGCAATCTCACGCAGATGGCCAGGGAGGATAAGTTGGATCCTGTGATTGGACGCGAAGATGAAATTCGCCGCGTGATGCAAGTGCTTTCTCGCAGAACCAAGAATAATCCCATACTCATTGGAGAGGCTGGTGTAGGAAAAACTGCGATTGTTGACGGTCTTGCACAACGCATTGTCGCCGGCACCGTACCAGAAGGACTGCGTGGCAAGGAATTAATTTCACTCGACCTCGGCGCGCTTGTTGCGGGCACAAAATATCGCGGAGAATTCGAGGAGCGCCTCAAAGCAGTACTTCGTGAAATTGAGCGCTCTAAAAATCAATTTATTCTATTCATCGATGAAATTCACACCATTGTAGGCGCCGGAGCCGCAGAGGGCGCAATGGACGCCGCAAACTTACTAAAACCAGCGCTTTCACGTGGCGAACTACACGCCATTGGTGCCACTACCATCAAAGAGTATCAACGACACATAGAGAAAGATCCCGCACTCGCACGGCGCTTTCAGCCCGTATACGTAGAAGAACCGTCAGCGGATGATGCAGTCGCAATACTCCGTGGGCTCAAAGAAAAATACGAAGTCTTTCATGGAATAAAAATTACCGATGAGGCAATTCAATCTTCGGTGGAGCTTTCGAGTAGATATATTTCCGATCGGTTTTTGCCAGATAAAGCAATCGATCTTGTTGACGAAGCGGCATCTGCGTTGCGTCTTGAAATTGATAGTGTCCCACGGGATCTCGAGGTTATTAGAAAGGACATCATGAAGCTTGAAATTGAGCGTGAAGCACTTAAGCGCGAAGTAGATCGCAAGCGGGATATTCGTATCATTGAACGCCAACTTGCGGAATTAAAGGAGCGAGAAAAATCGGTAGAACTAAAATGGAATAACGAAAAGGAAACCATTACGCGTATTCAGGATGCAAAGAAAGACCTTGAGCGACTGCGTATTGAATCAGAAAATGCCGAGCGCGTGTCAGATTACACCAAGGTTGCTGAAATTCGCTATTCACGCATTCCTGATCTCATGAAGCAATTACGTGAAGATGAAAAGCGCCTACGCCGCCTGCAATCCAGTCGTAAAATTCTCAAAGAAGAAATTGATGCTGAAGAAATCGCTGAAGTTGTTGCGCGTTGGACGGGGATTCCCGTAAAACGCATGCTCGAAGAAGAAGCAAAGAAGCTGATGAAGATGGAAGACGTTCTTCGTAAGCGCGTGATTGGCCAAGAAGAAGCGATTAAGGAAATTGCAAATGCCGTACGACGCAATCGTGCGGGTATTGGCGAGGAAGATCATCCCATTGGTTCATTTATGTTTCTCGGTGCCACCGGAGTCGGAAAGACTGAGCTTGCGCGTGCACTCGCGGAATTTATGTTCAACGACGAAAAATCACTTGTGCGCGTGGATATGTCTGAATACATGGAGAAGCATGCAGTATCGAAGTTTATTGGTTCTCCACCAGGATATATTGGCTTTGAAGAAGGGGGACAGCTCACTGAAATTGTTCGTCATCGACCATACTCCGTGGTGCTCTTCGACGAAATTGAAAAAGCACATCCCGAGGTGTTCAATATCATGCTTCAGATTCTTGATAATGGGCGCCTCACCGATGCAAAGGGGAGACACGTAAATTTCAAGAATACCGTGATTATTATGACTTCAAACGTTGGTTCAGAATTTGTGCGTGAAGCCGGCGCACTTGGGTTTGATCTTTCTACCGACGGAGATGACAAAGATAAGCTGCGTGATGAAGAAATCCGCCGAAAAATCTTTGAAACTCTCGAGGCACGTTTTCGACCAGAATTTCTCAATCGTTTCGATGCACTAGTGGTGTTCAACAATCTGACACGTGCGCATCTGATTCAGATTGTAGATATTCAACTCATACGTGTAGAAAAGCGACTCTTGGATCGCGGAATGAAAATTATGGTTGGGAAGGATGTGAAAGAATATCTCGCGAAGGAAGGGTATAGCCCACAATACGGAGCGAGACCTTTGAAGCGCCTTATTCAAAATACGCTGCTCAATACACTCGCTACGCATATTGTGAGCGGTGAGGCAGAATCAGGGAGTACGCTAAAGGTGAGTTTGAAAGAGGGGAAATTGCATACGGAGGTGCTTGGGAAAAAACAGCACGCACGGCATCATCAAAAGAAAGCCGCAGTGCATTAAAGAAAAAAGACGCCCCGCAAATGCGTGGGCGCCTTTTTGTTTAATCGATAGCGCAGCTAGATCTCTTCCCAATCTGGCGGGTCAATCCTGCCCGCGTTGAAGGCGAAAAGTTTTTCATAACTCCAGTGTTCTGATCCTGGTACATGATAGGCGTGTAGTTCCTCTGGGGTCAATGCATTGCGATTTACACCCGCAGGTAAAATGTATGCATACACTGCTTCGCCACTGGTGCCCCAAAATCTCTGCTCTTCTATGCGGTGCGCAATTGCATAAAATATGTCAGCAAACTCTGCACATATTTCGTCAAAGTATTTTCGACCCTCCAACGAGACCTCTGATATTCGATCCAGAAGCAGTCGCAACCACTCGAGGGGGGAGACACTGCCACCAATGTAGAGACATGAGGTAATTTCGCTCGCAATGCGAAATTTTTCCTCCTCGCTGATATCTGTTCTCTCAAGGAGTGAACCAAGTCCGATTGAACTCGATCCGAACTCAGAAAGGTTTTTGTATTGAGGAAGTCGCAACATGTCGATGAGACTTGCGACTCCCGTGCACCCCATCTCAAAGTAGGTAAGACGCATTGCTGTGACGATTGTTTCGTCCATCAGTATTTCCCCTTGTTGTCCTTTCTCACCATGTAATACCACGCTGCTGATTTCCACGCAATACAAAATACCCGACGGGTGTCGGGTATTTTGTATATTGTGCGCCGGGAAGGATTCGGTCAAGCGCTCGAAATATTTCCGTCGAAACATTTCTCCGCCTGACCACGCTCGCACGTTTCCATCTGCTGATGGAACCCTTGCGTGCTCGCTTTCGAATCCTTCGCGGTCTCTACATATAGCAACAAAACCGGAGACATGCTCCAGTTTTGGCAATATGTGTCTTTATTGTACCAAACTCGCACCTATTTCCAAAACAAAGTGAGGTAATGACTTCGCA
>CAYHYZ010000032.1:0-6747 GCA_964360995.1 uncultured Candidatus Saccharibacteria bacterium | reverse complement strand
CGTAATGATGTGCTCCCGCAGGGATTTCTTTAACAAATTTCATATGTGTTTTTTGGAAGAGTGATTTCATGCTGTCTTTTGGGATTCGACGATTCGATGGGGGCCCAACAATCGCGGATTCCGGAAGCCAATCACTAATGACCACCTGTCCTGTGGGCTTCAGTATGCGCACGGCTTCTGCAACCATCACATCTTTCATATCAGACTGGAACAGGACATTGGCAATAATGACGAGATCCATACTGCGATCCGCGAGCTTTGATCCGCGTGGTGTTTCGAGATCAGTCCAGAGTGCCTGAATATTTAATATACCCGCCGTGCGCGCATCTCGCCGGAGCGTCTCAAGCGCTTCTTTTTGTACATCAAATGCATGTACCATTCCTCCTTTTGCAATGCGACGCGCAATGACCATGGTGAGATGCCCAATACCCGAACCAAAATCGGCAACTTGCATATTGCCGTGTATATCAATGTGTTCAAGGAGCTGTGTTGGATCCATCATCCCCCCAATCATAGGGTGGTCATTGAAACAATATGATCTCCATCTTCGAGTTTCATAATACGCACGCCTTGTGCTGATCGAGAAAGTAGGCGAATTTCTTTTAATGTGGTTCGAATCGTTTTTCCTTTTTGTGAGATAGCAATGAACTCTTCGTCGCCCTTCACCATGGTGCTTGTGACCAATGTGCCTGTTTTGACGCTCACACCCATTGCGCGGATGCCCGATCCGCCCCGCCGCTGCACTTTAAACTCTTTCACCCGAGTGCGTTTTCCATGTCCGTTTTCGGAAATCAGGAACATTTCCGCTTCAGTATTTCCTTTCGTAATCACTTCGGCTCCAATCACGACATCATTGTTCTTAAGGAGAATTCCTCGTACTCCGCGTGCGCTCCGTCCCATTTCGCGCAGCTCCGATTCTTTGAAATGAATCGCATTTCCACGCTTGGTGATCAGCATCATCTCATCTCCTATTTGCACAATACTTGCCCATTTTAGCGCGTCATTTTTATCAAGCGAGATTGCGATGATGCCGCTTTTGCGCACGTCTTGGAACTGAGCTGCACTTGTTTTCTTCATGATACCACGTTCTGTGGTCATCACGAGAGCGGCCTCCTTTCCTTTCTGTGATTTAGGAAGGGCAAGTACCGATGTGATGGTTTCCCCTGGGCCCAGTGAGAGGAAGTTCTGGATAGCCTTTCCTTTGGCGGTGCGGGATGATTCAGGGATTTCATACATCTTTGTTTGATATACCTTGCCACGACTCGAGAAGAAAAGGAGATCATCATGAGTAGACGCGTTCACAAATCTGAGCACAATATCTTCTTCGGAAGCGCCAATCACTCCTTTGCCACCCCGGCGCTGCGCGCGGTACGCCTGTGGACGCACGCGTTTTAAGTACCCACCTGCAGTGAGGATCATGATATGCTCTTCGTCGGGGATAGTGTCTTCAAGTGAAATAGATTTCGCAGCAGATTTAACCAGCTTTGTGCGGCGCTCATCTCCGTGACGCTCTTTGAGTTCCGTGAGTTCTGTTTTGATCAGATCTCGGATTTTCTTCGGGCTTTTCAAGAGCGACTCGAGCGCTGCCACGAGTGCGCGCTTTTCTTTGAGTTCATCTTCAATTTGTTTTCGTTCCAGACCGGCGAGCGTATGAAGTCGCATTTCCAAAATGGCATTTGCCTGCAGTTCTGAGAGCTTAAACTTTTTTATGAGACCTTCACGCGCCCCTACGCGATCTTTGGATGACTTAATCACTTTAATAACGGCCTCAATATTGTTCAGGGCGATAGAAAGCCCCTCAAGAATGTGTACGCGTTTTTTGGCAACGTCGAGATCGTACTTGGTGCGGCGCTCCACTACGAGTATGCGAGACTTTACGAATTCATCGAGAATGTCGCGTAGGGAAAGTGTCTTTGGCTGAATGCCGTCAATGAGCGCAAGAATATTACAATGGAAGGTGCGTTCCAGGTCGGTGTGCTTATAAAGGTAGTTGAGTACTTTTTGTGGGTAGGCGTCTCCCTTAAGATCAATAACGACTCGTAGTCCATCGCGATCGGATTCATCGCGAATGTCACGAATGCCATCTAATTTTTTCTCATGCACCAAGTCTGCCATTTTCGAAATCATTTCAGACTTGTTTACTTGATAGGGGATAGAGCTGATGATAATTTGATGACCACCTTTTCGCTCTTCAATTTCAGCTTCTCCGCGCGTCACAATTCCTCCGCGACCCGTAGTATATGCCTCTCGAACATCTTTCTGATTAAAAATGAGTCCGCCCGTTGGAAAATCTGGCCCAGTAATAAATTGCATTAAGTCGTCAACGTCCGCTTTGGGATTATCGATCAGGTGCATAGTGCCATTGATAATTTCGGTGAGATTGTGTGGAGGAATATTTGTTGCCATTCCCACCGCGATGCCGATTGATCCGTTCACTAATAAATTAGGAAATGCGGCTGGAAGATACGTGGGCTCACGCTTGGTCCCGTCATAGTTTGGAACAAAATCCACAGTATTTTTTTCGATATCGGTGAGGAGCTGTGCGGCAATGGGTGCCATTTTTGCTTCGGTGTACCGCATCGCAGCCGGCGCGTCTCCGTCAATAGAGCCGAAATTTCCCTGACCAATCACTAGTGGATAGCGAAAAGAAAATGTTTGCGCCATGCGTACCATGGCTTCATACACTGATGAGTCGCCGTGTGGGTGATATTTTCCAAGCACTTCTCCGACGACGGTGGCCGACTTTCGTGGTTTCCCGTGATGCGTAAGCCCAAGTTCGCGCATCGCATAGAGAATGCGGCGGAGCACGGGTTTGAGGCCGTCACGTACGTCGGGGAGCGCGCGCGACACAATCACCGACATTGCGTAGTCGAGATATGACTGCTGCATTTCTGAAACGATGTCCCCAATGCTGACGCGTCCTTGTCGTGGGGTTTGTTCGGTGGGCTCAGGAGTCTTGTCCTTTTTTTCTTTCATATGCGTAACGTATTATTTCCAAACTTTGAATGACTCCATAATAATCGAAAAGGGGCTTGGTGCACGAGAGGGCTCACGGTCGTTCATGAAAAACTGCTGTTTCAACTGAATTGTCCACAGTCCAAGTACGAGAAGCATGCTGAAAAACAAAAAAAATCCCGCAGCGATATGACGCGTGTGGAGGGGAGCGGCACGCAATTGTGTCATGCGATTAAAGAACCCCATACGGTGACGTGAGCTCTATAATTTCCCCGTCCTTCCCCTCCAGATCTTTCTTTTTTATTGCCAGTCGCTCTTCCTTCCGTGAGGGTGTTCCTCCTACTTTTGTAAAATCGGCAAATTTTCCGCGCTTTACCGTTTCTCCTTTGAGCGCGTATCCGGTGAGTATAATCATTTTTGGTTCGATCAACTGCGCAAGTGTTGCCGCAGCCTTTGCTCCGAGCGGGGATCCGATAGGGAGGAGTAAAATATCAATATTGTCGCTGACATCTTTTAGGGCGCTCTCCAAGTCTTGTTCGGTTGCAGAGGAAAGAGCACCAAAATGCATGAGGGTGAGCTCATCGAAATTGATGATGTACGCAGTGTCTTCGTGGGTGATTGGGAGTCCTTCTACGGTAATTTCCTTTATATCGTACTCACCAGGTCCGGAAATGACGTATGGGTTTCCTGCGATGCTTGAATGTGCATATGACGGATGCGACGCAAGTACCACCGCGGCTTCGAACCGAGGTGGAGTCAGTCCTGTCGATTTGTCGAATGGATCTGTTACCAGCACCACCCCCTTTGCCTCTAAGCGCAGACACGTTCCTCCGTAAAACTGAATTGTCATGGGCGTAGTATAGGGGATTTTTCTGCCTCTTGCTACCGTGCACGGCATGAAAATCCGACTGCCGGCCTAGACAAACATAGGCAACATCGCTATACTTTCACCTACATGCAACTGACATCTCACGAGTCACAAGCAACGCAAGAAGGCGCGGACTCAGCGGCGAAAAAGGATCGCCTCATGGACGCGCTCTTTAAGCGTGCACACACCGCGCTTCCAAAGGAAGGAGATATTGCACAGGGCACCATCATTGCGATACTGGGCACGCGCATCTACGTCGATCTCGCATATGGGACAGGCATTATTTACGGCCGCGAGTACCAGCTTGGCCGCCACATGCTTCGCAAACTGCTTCCGGGGGATCATATCAGCGCAAAAATCATCCAATATGAGAATGAGGATGGGTACATGGAGCTTTCCGTCAGCGACGCAGATCGCGAGCGCGTGTGGAAGGAACTCGAAATTTTGAAGAATAATAAGGAAACTGTTCCGCTGAAAGTACTTGAGGCAAACAAAGGAGGGTTGGTATTTGAATATCAGGGAGTGAAGGGATTTTTGCCCGTTTCGCAGCTTACACAAGATAGATATCCTCGCGTAGAGGGGGGAGATAAAAATAAGATTCTATCCGAACTGCAGAAATTTGTAGGTGAGGAGTTTGCACTTATCGTGCTCGATGCGGATGCCGCAGACGGGAAGCTGATATTTTCTGAAAAAGGATCCACGCCAGAAGAGTTGCAGAAAAAGCTCGAGAAATACGCAGTGGGCACTACCTATAAGGGAGAAGTCACCGGCGTGGTGGACTTTGGAGTATTCGTAAAGCTTGAAGATGGACTTGAAGGGCTCGTACATATCTCTGAAATTGATTGGTCGCTGGTGGAAAATCCCGCAGATCTCTTTAAGGCGGGAGACATGGTAGACGTCAAAGTTATTGGCATTGAAGGGGATAAGATTTCACTCTCGATTAAGGCGCTCAAGCCAGATCCATGGAAGGTGGCAGCATACCAGAAGGGGGACATTGTGGAGGGGCGCGTCACAAAACTTTCAAAAATTGGAGCCTTTATTCAGGTGCTCGACAAGAATAAACCCGATGCGTCAGGAAAAATCTTTGGACTTTCACATATTTCCGAATTTGGCAGTCAGCAAAAAATGGAAGCACTTGTAAAAGTGGGCGAGCTCTATCCATTTCAAATTGCGGTGTACGATTCTGATCATCACAAGCTCTCCCTTATGTACTTAGGAGAAGGAAAAGAGGTCAAAGTGGAGCCAGCTTTGGTTGCAGTAGAAGAAAAAAAGGCAGAATAATGTGAAAGAGTCCGCCTCCGCCCGCGGGCGGAGGCGGACTCGTTTGTTTTATTTGTCTGACATTGGGTTATAATGAGCGCAGAGGCAAGAACAACGTGCAAGAAAAAAAACATGGAGTGATCGAGGTTCATGGCAAAGCTCCTTGTTGGGGCACAAGAATTGGGCCGTCGCCAGGATTTGACGAGGCGGAATTTCGCGAGACATTGCACCGTGGAGACAAGGTCGCGCAAGCGGAACGGTCTGAGCTCGAGAGTGAAATCCGAGAACTTTCAACGTTTTTCGTTGTAATAACTGACATCAGTCACCGGCTCACCGATGCGGTGGAGCAGGAGGCTGTCAGATACGCGCTCACTGAGCTCTCGAGTAGAATCAACGATCTCAAGAATCGCATTGTGGTACTTCGCCTAGGTGCGGTCGCCGCGTGAATCACAAAACAAAGAGGGCTCCTTCGGGAGCCCTCTGCTATTAAAAAGAGAGTGGGGTTATTTTTTTCGGATATTTTTTACTGCCTCTTCAAGTAATTGTGTGTATAAATGAAGTCCTACTTGTCCGGCAGAACCTGACTGTTCGCGTCCTAAAATATTTCCCGCTCCACGCATTTCGAGGTCGCGATACGCAATGTCCGCACCTGCTCCGAGAAATTGCGTCTGTTCAAGTGCATCGAGTCGCTGGAGAGATTTTGGAGTTTCTTTTTTGTCTAAATAGGTCAGTACGTGTATGGGGTCGTCGGGTGCGGCGTAGGCGGTCAGCCTTCGAGGATAGAAGAAATACGCAAACGATTCCACATTCCCTCTCCCAATTCTTCCGCGAAGTTGATGCGCTTCCGCAAGTCCGAGAAGTGAAGCGTCACGCACAATAAGCGTATTTGCGTTTGCGAGATCAATGCCGTTTTCAATAATGGTGGTAGAGATCAGTACTTGGATATTCCCCGCGCGAAATTCATGCATCACGCGCGCAATTTCATTTTCGTGTAGCTGACCGTGCAAGATTCCAAATGTTACTTTCGGAAGATGCTCGGCGAGTTCATCTCTATACGCGCCCATTTTGCGAATATGATTTGCGAGCACGTAGACTTGTCCTCCACGCGCGAGTTCTGTGGAAATTGCACTCGTGACCATTTCGGAATTATAGGGGAGTACAAATGTATGGGGAGCGATTCTTCCTTTCGGCGCCTCATCAAGTGCGGACATGCTCGTGAGATCCGAAATAGCCATGCTGAGTGTGCGGGGAAGCGGTGTGGCGCTCATCGTAAGCACATCGCTAGACACCGCAAGGGTTTTGAGTGTTTCTTTCACTTTGACTCCAAAGCGTTGTTCTTCATCAATAATGAGTAGACCAAGATGTTTCCATTGTACGTCTGCACTTAACATGCGATGAGTGCCGATGCAAATGTCTACCGCGCCTGATGCAATGCCAGAAAGAGCCGCGTGTTCTTCTTTGGTGTTTTCAAGTCGAGATAGTCTTGCAATGTGCACTGGAAATTCCGCAAGACGCCGCGTAAAAGTTTCCGCGTGTTGCTCGGCAAGTACGGTCGTGGGCACCAGCACGGCAACTTGTGCGCCCGCGAGCGCCATTTGTAGTGCCGCGGCAAGCGCGGCTTCGGGTTTTACAAATACCCCCGGTCCAATTAGCAGGCGGTTGAT
>CAYHYZ010000031.1:0-6765 GCA_964360995.1 uncultured Candidatus Saccharibacteria bacterium | reverse complement strand
GCAGCGAATGCCTTATCAGTTTTTGCAACTGCAGAAAGAGTCATCACGCGTGTTTCTGGAGTGTAACTAAAGGAGGTGTACCTTACATCAGGAGTCGTTGCGCGCTCGATAACATCAAATGCAGGAGAAACGCGCGTGTGTGCGCTCAGCAACGTCACACCGCGATCAATTGCATCAGCAAAATTGAGGAGTGACTTCTTTTCGGGAGTGGCAATATCTGTTTTAAATGCTTCGATTGCTGTGCGCGCATTATCGCGCTGACCCTTCAGCCATATTTTATATCCGTAGAGACCTCCAAGCATCACGATCGCCATGATCACAAAAATAAAGCCTACTACAAAGGTAAAAGAAACCGGCTCTCTGCGCGTGACAGGTAGCGATGTGCGTGATGGGAGGGGTGGCAAAGGTACGCCTGACATGTGACTATGTCTTATTCTACATCATTTTTAAGCCGAGCGGTGTGCATATCTGTTACTGTTTGACGTTAAACCCTGCAAACGCGAGTCCCACTGCAACCGCAAACGGAGGGGCAATCGCTTTTGCAATCGGCTCCATAGCTGCGGGATATTCCAGCAGCATGAATGGGTTGCCAAGCGTCGTTTCCAGACCAAAAAATTGTGCAGCGTACTCCACAAGTCCCGGGAGCAGTGCAGTGCCTCCTACTAAAATCACTTTTGTTGCGTCGTGTCCTGCGGTTTTTTGGTAAAACTTCCGCAAGCGCTCTGCGTCTTGAAATATTGCATCAATCACCGGGAGCAGTGTGGCGCGCACTTCACGCGTTTCTGGTCGATCAATAATGCCCGAACTGCGTTTCATTTCTTCGGCACGCTGAAACTCTACACTCATTGCTTGTGCGAGTGTGAGTGTTAGATTTTGTCCACCACGCTCGCTACCGAGCACTGATCGGATACTTCCCTGTTCTACAATTGCAATTTTTGTTGTTGCGGCTCCAATATCAATTACGATGGTGGGCGTCCGAATTCTTCCAATCACGCTTCGCACCGCACTTGATACTTCGAGTTCAATGGCGGAAGGCTTTAACCCAACACTATCAACGACACGCGCATAATACGCCTCCATCTCTCGCTGAAGCGCAATCAACAAAATAGGAATTCTCCCCTGCCGCTGTTGTTGCTCCTCGGGAGAAAGTTGAATGTACTCCCACGACGTATTCACTTCTGCAATAGGGAGAGGAATATATTTGCGTGCTTCGAATTGCACAGTCGAGGCAATTTCTTTCTGTGGCATTTGCGGAAGCTCCAGCATTTTCATAAACCCATATCTCAGCGGCAGTGCAATTGTTGCAACGCGCGCAGTGGCTTCTGATTCTTTCAGTAAATCTTTGAGCATTTGAGATAGGCGCACGTCCGTGGGAGCGACTACACGCCCGATCTCTCTTCCTTCGTACACGCCCGTAGAAAGTTCGCCGTACGTAGAAAGTACCGCGCGATCCTTGAGTAGTTGTACTTGCGCTATTTTAATAGAAGCGGCGCCAATATCCACACCAATCACCATATCGGGTGCGGACTTTAGCGAACCAAAAATATTCAGTTTTCTCAACTGAAATCCCATTTCTCAAAGTAGTATATCATGGAGGTATGAGTAACGTGCAGCATCAGTGGGAATATCTGTGCACACAAACCGGAAAATTTCTTTTCCCAGCATACTGCTTGGGCTGTGGCGCCTCGGGCACGCTCCTCTGTCAGCCCTGCGGAGTGACGCTACATCATCCACCAACAAAATGCTTACTATGCACGCGTCCGATACTGGGAGGCATCTGTAGAGACTGTGCGCAAAAAACATCTCTAGAGCGTATCGATGCATATGCGCCGTACCGTAATCCGCTTGCGCGTGCGCTGGTTGGGCACATGAAATATCAGTTTGAATACGCGCTTGCCCATCCGATTGGTGATGTGCTTGCATCCATAGTTGGCTCGCTAACACCCAACACACTCCTTGTCCCGATCCCACTGCACAAAAAGAAACTTCGTGAGCGTGGATTTAATCAATCCGCACTTATTGCGCGCCACATCGGTGACACGATACACATTCCCGTGGATACGTCAGGAAGTTTTTTGCGTACTATATATACTCCTCCACAGGCACGCACTGCTACAAAAAAAGAGCGAAAAGAACATTTGAAATCTGCGTTTTCGGTAATCGACCCCCATCCATTTTTTGGAAAACATATTGTGCTAGTGGATGACGTCATCACGAGCGGAGCAACCATACGAGAGGCCGCACGCGCACTCAAGCAGGCATCTCCTGCATCTATCCGCGTACTTGCGTTTTCGTATGGTTAAATAACCAACTCTCTTCGCTTGCCCTTCACTTCGATAATACTCGTTGAGGCAATATATGCGGCCATCGCACTCACCAGTGCGAGTAATCGCGCGAGCGGCACCATTTCACCAGTGGTAAGTCCCATTTCCTCTAGCGAGCCGGAGATTGCAAGTACAATGACCGAAAGTGTGGCGAGTAATACAAATTTTCGTTCGATACGCGGGATACGCTGATCAAGTAGTCCGTGCAGCATCATAATCCCCGCCACGCTGAGCGCGGGAACAATAGTAATGCTATAAAACATTTTCGAAAAATTTGTCAGTGCAAAGGGATTGGAAAAAAATGTACCTCCTTCAACGCGAAGACCGAATACTAACACAGACCATATAAATATTATGGAAAGTGACATAAGCGGAGCAAATAACAGCCACAGCGCTCTGCGATCTTGTATACGCGTATGAAAAAATATGAGCAATGTAATCAGCGCAACTCCCACACCAAGCTGTGCAAGATACCCAAAGGTGTATGCTAAATTCTCTTGCCCTTTCCAAGAAAAAAAGTCGGAGAATCCGGAAAACATCCACACGATACCTATGATCATCCAGAAAAGTGAAAAAAAGAGCGCCTGCAAATGGATGTTGAGCGCAATAAGATCTCGTTTGCGCAAAAAATAGTAGAATTGCGCAATTGCAATAATTGCGATTGATCCGGCAACAAGCGCCATAAAGAGCATGCCGTTTGTCATACTATCTGTAGTATACCCTACGCAACACCACTGAGTACCAAAAACTGTTGATGCATTATCGCTTGGGCGTACCTGGAACCACCTCGCTGGACACTACACGGATCTTGTCATTGGTAAATTGATAGAAAATCTTGAGCGATGGTAAATCAGGACAGCACCGTGCGGCGTCCTCCGAGTACCCAGGCACCGTTTCTACTACCATGTTTCGTTCGGTGTGGACTTCGTTATATCCCATAAACTGATAGTTTTTTCCGGCAAGGATGTCATCAATCAATGCGCCTCTGGGATATATTTGTGTTTTTTTCTCACTCAGCACAATGATCTCCCACTCCATCGATGTGCCCGCGCCCGCATACTCTTTTTTTACAACAAGCACTTTTCCACGTTCGGTATCCAACGTATCAAGTTCAATTGACTCAGGAGCTTCTTTGTCAGCGGCAGCGCGGTATACCGTCTCCCACTTCCCTTCATCGCATACATCAATAACAAGTCCCGATGATGGAAGTGGATAGTCTGCATTCCCCGAAGATTTAAATGTGCGCACCAGTTCAATTTCGCTCGCAGTGTCCATTTCAATCGTGCGCTCTTCGATAAGTACCCCGCCGGTCAACGTTGGCGTGGACGCCGCTGCGCACGTGAGCGGAGACTCAACTGCAAATTTTTGCGCTGCATATCGTACGCCTGGTATTTGTAATCGGTACATATACACTCCACCAACAAGAATAACGATTGCGCTGGAAATACCGAGGAGCTTTGAGCGCGAAATATGCGAAGGCAGTAAAGACATAGTGTTCCGTATGATATCGCTTTTCACCCCGAAGTATCAAAGAGCGAGGTGAATAGAAAAAGCGCCCAGAGTATTCAACTCGGGCGCCTTTAGGTTTAGCACTTGGTGAGCGTCACTACGTTATAGTATCCGCCATCCATTCCTATTTTCTGCGTGATCCCTCCGACCACGCGCGTGATTACGGTCTCACAGCACGACACCACCACTTCCGCAGGCATGCCTCCGACGATGCTTTCGTCGCGCACGTTCACGGTGACCTGATGGGTACAATTCGGTTTCGAGCACTGTTCCATGGCTATTCCCTCCGCATTGAACTTTTGTGTTTTTCGTCAACCGGTCTCGTGGACATGAGGTTGAGCTCACGGCCGCACTCGAGGCACGAGTCCGTTAGAATCGCGAAACCTGCGAACTCCCTTCGCATCGGAGTCGACATGAATTGGAGTGTTTTTCCATCATCGATGATGCACAGCGCTACATCATACCCGCATCCATTGCATACGCGCCGTTCTTTGATTTCCAAATCTCAATCCTCCTTTTTGATTTGTGGAACTTTCTGCGGAGAGGGAGGGTTCTTCCGCGACTCAAGCGTTGCCGTCGCACCACTTGGTCGTGTCCGCAGCTCACGGTTTCGCATACTTGCGAAACATCGCTTCGCTTTTCGAATCCCTCTCGCAATATGCTCAAGCATATCGCTCCTCTCTCGCAAAATCAAAGCGCCCTTTCGGGCGCCGATTTTGCGGAGAGGGAGGGATTCGAACCCTCGATGCCCTTGCGGACATTCCAGTTTTCAAGACTGGTGCGTTCAACCACTCTGCCACCTCTCCAAAAGTATTTGTCGCCACTATGTTCCCGTCAACAAGTGGATCTTCATATATAGTAGCGTGCCTATCCTAGCAGAATCTGACACTTCAGAAAACCCTCGGGATGTGATAGGATTTGGCTCATTGGAGACGTGGCTGAGTTGGTCGAAAGCGCCTCACTGCTAACGAGGTAGGGTGTAAAAGCCCTCGTGGGTTCGAATCCCACCGTCTCCGCAAATGCAAAAAGTTATTTCTGCTGTCCTATTGTTATTCGTCTTGCTGGTGTCGCCTTTCGCGTACGCCCAAGAAGTGCATCAGGATTTACAGGGGTCGTGGAAAGCACGGGTAACAGAAATTGTAAAAGAGGAAGACGTCACACTTGAAGGGCTTGATATCCTCGCGCATACGCAAACGCTTGGCGCAAAACTTCTGGAGGGGCCCAGGAAAGGAGAGGTCATCACGGTGGAAAATGATTTTACAAAACTGAAAGTCGGAGATCGGTTTTACGTGCAATATTTAATCACCGTAAACGGCGACGAACTTTATACTGCAGGAGAACCGTATCGCATTCCTGCGCTCACCGTGCTTACGCTGATATTTATTGCGGCGGTAATTCTTTTTGGGGGCTGGCAAGGTGTGCGCTCGCTCGGCGCACTGGCATTTAGTTTTGCTTCACTATTTTATATACTCTTTCCCCTCATTCTACGTGGCATGAATCCGGTGGTGGTTGGATCAATATTTGCCACACTCGTACTCACCGCGGCAATCTTTTTTACGCATGGGATAAATAGAAAATCAACCGCCGCGCTACTGGGTACGCTGTGTACGATTGTGGTTACTATTCTTTTTGCAGAATTTGCGGTTGCCTACGCGCGCCTCAGCGGATTTGTGGAGGACGCAAGCGTATACCTCAACACCGCAACAAAAGGGCTTATTGATTTTCAAGGGCTCCTGCTTGCCGCCATGATTATCGGAGTGCTCGGAGTGCTCGATGATATTGCAATCACACAAGCGGCAGCGGTGTCCGAACTCTCGAGCGCTTCTCCGAATATGAAACGAAAGGAATTATACGCGCGCGCACTTGTTATTGGACGTGAGCATGTGGGCGCACTCGTAAATACCCTTGCACTCGCGTATGCAGGCGCCGCGCTTCCTTTACTGCTCTTCTTTTATACATCTACGTCCGACGTGATGCTAAGCATCAACCGAGAAATATTCGCCGCAGAAATCGTGCGCACCATTGCCGGTAGTATTGCCATTATTCTCACTGTTCCCATCACCACACTCATCGCCGTGTGGCTACTTGCCCCAAAGTCACAGGGAAATTCTGAAGTGCGCTCGTAAATACCCTATACTAGTACCATATGAACGAAGAGGATCAGGAGTGGGAAGACGCTGACACAGCAACCACACTTGAAGAAGATGAAAATGATTTCTCTGATACAGCGGAGGAATTTGATGCTGACGTAGCTGCGGTACATAATGCGCCCGGACATCACCATGTTTTACTTACCTGGAATGCACTTGAATATCACTTTCACGAAAAATCTGCAAATTGGTACATTGCGGTCTTTATTGTGGTGGGCACTATTGCCGCGCTTTCTGCAGTGTATGGAAATTATCTCCTTGCAACACTGACACTGCTTGCGGGATTCGCCATCGCGCTGCACGGCGCACGCAGGCCGCGCGTCGTTGAGATGAAAATCGACGATCACGGACTTCGCGTAGGACATCGTCTATTTAGATACAAACAAATGAAATCGTTTTGTTTATTGCGACACCCACAGGAAGGAACTTTTTTGAGCGTAGAGCTTGATAGCATACTCACCCCACGCACTTCGCTGCTGCTCGGAGACGCTGACCCTCAAGACATCCATGACGCCCTCATTGATCGTGTGCCATATGAGGAATACGAAGAAAGCATCCTCGACATGCTGCTTCGTGCTGTGGGGTTTTAACATCTAACACATACATAAATAAGCGCCACATTGGCGCTTATATTTTTTGCGTGGTCACAAATATTGTCTCGTCGCCACTCGACAATTTCGCGACCCCGGCTCACGGTTGCGCGCGCTCGCGCAACAACGCTGCGCCCGGCACACCCCCCAAAAAAAAACCCCGATGGGGGGGGGTTTTTTTTTGTTTGGGCG
>CAYHYZ010000030.1:0-6772 GCA_964360995.1 uncultured Candidatus Saccharibacteria bacterium | reverse complement strand
TATGCACCGCAGGTGTTGTTTTCCCTGAAGCGGCGGGACCTAAAACTCCCACGACTCTTCCCTGCGGAATCCCGCCAACACCGAGTGCGGCGTCCAGCCCAAACGAGCCCGTCGAAATACTCGGGATATCACGCACTGGTATTGACCCCAGTTTCATAATGGCTCCTTCTCCGAACTTCGCCTGAATTGCCTTCATGGTCTCTCCGATTTCAATCCCATCTTTCTTTTCTTTGTCTCCTGTCTGTTTTTTAGCCATATAATATTTATTATTCTACTACGACGTCGCGACTTGTTCGAGCCACTCTCCCAAATCGATTTTCCACCTCTATATCTAGCTTATGGAAACCCTTCGTAAGAAACAAGGTGTCGGTGAAATTTCCGGTTTCGTCGCTCTGAATTTGATATCCATTCACCACAACAATAAGGTGCGGCTCGGTGCGACCGCTGATGGTCACTGTACCACGTATCGCCGCTCCATCGGACGGCGTAGAGAGCTCAAGCTCCGGACGAAATAATACATCACTTGCTTGAAATGTTGCATACGCGGCAAATAAAATTGCAAAAAAACCAATCGACATCGCTACTGGTCCACGACTACGAATGCGCACTGATGAGCCAAGTGGCATGCTACTAATGGATTTCATTTTCGTTGATTGTGTCAGCACCTATCACTAATACTTCTCTCCGCTTTGATCCGTCTGCGGGACCGACAACTCCATGCTTTTCCAGTGCATCAATGAGGCGCGCCGCCCGAGCATATCCAATGCCAAATTTGCGCTGCAAGTAACTCGTCGATGCGCTTTTTGTTTTGACCACCATATCGTACGCCTCTTGATAGAGCGCATCTTCTTCTCCCCCTTCTTCGCTTCCCGATGATCCTGGAGCATCATTTCCTGACGCATCAAAATCGGCAATTTCATAATCGTTCAGAGATCGCTCTCGGATAAAATCGGTCACGTCTCGTACTTCCTTCTCCGAAATAAATGCGCTTTGAATACGCTTTGGTTTTGAGAAATCTGCGCCCAAAAATAGCATATCTCCTCGTCCAAGTAATTTTTCTGCCCCCGTACCATCTAAAATCGTACGAGAATCGATTTGTGATGCAACTGAAAACGCCATACGCGTGGTAATATTTGCTTTAATGAGCCCAGTAATAACATCTACCGACGGGCGCTGTGTCGCAAGAAGCAAGTGAATACCCACCGCACGCGCCATTTGTGCAATGCGCACAATAGAGCTTTCTACTTCTCGGCCATGCGCAGCCATGAGATCTGCGAGCTCATCAATCACCACCACGATAAATGGCATATGTTCTTCGGCCACTGCGTTGTACCCTGCGATGTCTCGCACACGCTCAGCAGCGAGCACGTCATACCGGCGTTCCATTTCTGCTACTGCCCAGCGTAGCGCTTTAATTGCACCTTTTGGACGAGTAACCACCGGAGCGATGAGGTGTGGAATATCATGATAATGTGCGAGCTCCACGCGCTTTGGGTCAATCATGATAAAGCGCAATTCTGCAGGGGAATTCTTAAACAACAAACTCGTAATAACGTCGTGAATCGCAACGGACTTTCCACTTCCCGTACTCCCCGCAATCAACAAGTGCGGCATCTTACCGATGTCTGCATACATTGCGTCTCCGCGCACATCTTTCCCAAGCGGGAATACTAAGGAGCCGCCATCTTGAAATTGCTGATCCTCAATGAGCGGACGAAGTCCCACAAACGCAATTGAACGATTGGGAATTTCAATACCCACCAGTGACTTACCCGGAATGGGCGCTTCCATGCGTAGTGGGTGTGCAGCAAGCGCGAGCGCAAGATCATTTTGTAGTGAGGCAATCTTCGCGATTTTTACTCCTTGCGCGGGCTTCAGCGTATACTGCGTCACTGATGGACCAGTGCTCACCTCTCCCATCTCCACTGGTATGCCAAACTCCGCGAGTGTCCGCTGAATAACATTTGCATTTGCCTTAATATCACCCGACGTCGGCTTTCCTTTGTCTTTTTCAAGGAGCGAGAGTGGCGGTAATACATAATCAGAGTGGATTTTCGATCGCTTTGCTTTGATCGGTTTTGGAGTCTCAATTTCCTCCTCTTCGAGCTCTTCGGGGAGTTCGGGAGCCATCACCATGGTAGAGGTGACCGGAGCAGACGCGGTCATTGCAAGTGCAGGAGTAGCCTCATCACCATCAAGCGCCTCGCGCCACCTTGTGAGAGAAAAATCAAACGCGACAAGAACGCCCACGACAAAGATAACAAAAAGCACTATTCCTGCAGCCCAAATACCAAAGAGTGCTTCTAACGGATACGTAATTGCCCAACCCGCAAGACCAGCGGCCGTCTCTCCGAATCCGAGATCAATAAGACCAAGCGCAGAGATAAGAAACAGCGTTCCTCCGATTGCCGTAGCGCTCACCACTTTACGTCGATGCGAGGTGAGTAAATGTGCCCCAAGAATAAGACATGCGATTGGCACCAATAGGTATGCATTTCCGAACACATCCGATAGAAACGGGAAAATGATGCGTCCAAACGCGCCCGCCAGATTAAACTGCGCGAGCAAAAACAATACCCCAAGCAGGATAAGCAGTATTGCGGAAATGCTGTCTTTTGTTTCTTGCCGAAGCTCCGAAAATGCGGAACGGACGAACCCGGGATGTTCCTCTTTGGGTTCCTTTTTCTGGCGTTTCTGTTTAGTTTTCACCCCTATAGTATAAGGGAGAAACACTCGCCCTCCAATGGAAAACCCTGCACCACGTTGGATACAGGGTTTTCGCGACCCAAGTCAGAGAGGACTCACTTATTCGTGATCCCCCGCAAACAGCTGTTTGTGCACCGCAAAGCCAGTTCCTGCGGGAATGAGGCGTCCAATAATGACGTTCTCTTTGAGACCCACTAAACGATCTTCACGGCCCTCGAGCGCTGCACGAATGAGCACTTTTGATGTTTCCTGGAAGGACGCGGCGGACAGGAAGCTTGGAGTGGTAATTGCTACCTTCGTAATTCCTGAAAGCATTTCTTGTCCATCGGCTGGGAGCTTTCCTTCTTCAGCAAAATGCTTGTTCTCCGCTTCAAGGGAAAGTTTGTCTACAATTTCTCCTTCGGCAAATGCAGAATCATTTGGCTTTGTGATTTTCACGCGAGAGAACATTTGTCGCACCATGACTTCCACATGCTTTTGATTAATTGATGCTCCCTGCAGTGCATACATTTTGACAATCTCGTTGAGGATATAGTTTACCGCAACCGTCTTCCCGGCAACTTCAAAAAGTTGCTTAAGGTCAATTGGCCCCTCACAGAGAAGCCCTCCTGCAACGACGGCATCTCCCTTCTTCACGGTAATCGTGCGTCCGAATGGAATAAGATATTCCTCAACTTCTCCATCCGATTTTTTCCCGGCCTGTTTTGGCAAAATGTGAATCGCTTTTTCTTTATCATGTTCAACAATATCAAGTACTTCCCCATCGATATCGCTGATCACCGCGACACCCTTTGGCATGCGTGCTTCAAACACCTCTTCCACGCGCGGAAGTCCAAGCGTGATATCCGAACCGCTCGCGCCAACCGCACCTCCTGAGTGGAAGGTACGCATGGTCAGCTGTGTGCCCGGTTCTCCGATGGCTTGCGCGGCGACAATCCCTACCGCTGCTCCAAGTTCCACTGGACGGTTGTGTCCAAGGTCATATCCATAACAAGTCCTACAAATTCCTCGGCGCGATGCGCAGTACACAGGAGAGCGTAATACCACCTCTGCCACGCTCGATTCATCAATACGCGCTGCATCTTCATAATTGATGATGTGTCCCTTTTTGAATGAAGTTCCGTTTTTTCCTTTTATTGCCTCTGCGAGAAAGCGCCCAAAAATTCGCTTCTTCATAGGCACTCCTTCTTGCTCAAGATCGCTGCGTCGCACCGTAAGTCCTTCGGCAACACCACAATCTTCTTCGGAAACAACCACATCATGCGCCACGTCTACAAGACGTCGCGTGAGATATCCGGCAACCGCAGTTTTGAGCGCGGTATCTGCCGTACCTTTACGCGCGCCGTGAGTGGAGATGAAATATTCGAACACCGACAGCCCTTCTTTATAACTGTGGAGAATGGGAAGTTCAATAATACGTCCGGATGGGTTACGCATGAGTCCTTTAATACCAGACATCTGTGTGATGGATCCCCATGAACCGCGCGCTCCAGAAGTCACAAGCTGATACACAGATCCTTCTTTGTCCAATGAAATGGGTACTGCATCAGTTACTTCTTTGGTAACTGCACTCCACACTTCAATGACTTTTAAGTAACGCTCATCATCAGTGAGGAGTCCGTTGTCGTATTGCGTCTGAATTTCTGCTACCTTCGCAAGTCCCCTTTGAATCATTTCTTCTTTTGCTGGTGGCACTACGAGATCTTCCATGCCCCAACTGACGCCGGATTTTGTTGCGTACTGATATCCAATATCCTTTACCTTGTCGAGAATTCCTGGAATCGGATCTGGTCCGTAGGTACGGAACAAGGTGTCCATCAGTGCGCCGAGTTTCTTTTTGTCGAGGACGTCATTGACAAACGGAAAATCATTGGGAAGTGCGGCGTTAAAATAGATGCGCCCAACAGACGTTTCTAGTGTTTCCACTCCGTCTGCAGTACGAGTATAGATCTTTACTACTGCGCGTAAATCCAAATCTCCAAGATCATAGGCGAGCACCGCTTCATTTTTGGATGAGTACACTTTCCCTGCACCCTTACTCTCTGCCTTTACCGAAGTCAGCCAGTAAATACCGAGTACGATATCGAGTGTTGGAGCGGAAATACTCTCTCCAGTGGAAGGCTTGAGCAAATTCTTTGAGCTCGCCATGATTTCGCGAGCTTCGCGCTGTGCCTCTTCAGTAAGCGGCACGTGTACTGCCATCTGGTCTCCATCGAAGTCTGCGTTAAATGCGGAACACACCATGGGATGTAATTGAATTGCATTTCCTTCAATAAGGAGCGGTTGGAATGCCTGAATACCAAGGCGGTGCAGGGTTGGCGCACGGTTGAGGAGCACATACTTACCTTTAATCACCTCTTCAAGAATTGCCCACACTTCCGGAGTTGCATCATCAATGAGTTTTCCGGAACCACGAATGTTATGTGCGTATTCTCGCTCGATAATTTTTTGAATCACAAATGGTCGGAATAGTTCAAGCGCCATGTGTTTCGGGAGTCCGCATTGGTGCATTTTGAGTGTAGGTCCCACTACGATAACCGAGCGCCCTGAATAGTCTACACGCTTTCCAAGCAAGTTTTGACGGAATCGTCCTTGCTTTCCTTTGAGCATGTCTGCGAGCGAACGAAGTGGGCGGCGCTGTGCCTGTGAACTTACTGGCGAGGTGCTGCGTCGCATGGAGTTATCTATCAGCGCATCTACCGCCTCCTGGAGCATGCGCTTTTCGTTGCGCGTAATCACCTCCGGAGCATGGAGCTCGTAGAGTCGCTTTAACCGGTTATTGCGGTTGATAACGCGGCGATACAAATCATTTACATCGGATGATGCGTGTCTGCCTCCATCGAGCGGCACCATGGGGCGAAGATCTGGAGGGATGACGGGAAGCACCGAAAGAAACATCCACTCTGGACGAATATTTGATTTCGCAAGTGTTTTCATGAGACGAAGTCTCGTGACCATCTTTTTGCGATTTGCTGGTGAAGCGAGCGCCGCCTCTCCTTCGAGTTTTTGTATCATGGACGGAAAATCAAAACTTTCCACAATGCGCTTCAGCGCCTCAGCTCCGGTTTCTGCCTTAAACACTGTTCCGTATTTGATTGAAAGTCGGTGGTACTCCACTTCGGAAAGCACCGTGTGCATAGAAAGACCCTTCAATTCAGACTTTGCTTTTTCTGCCGCAGTGCGGAGAATTGGCTTGTCGATAACGGTTTTGGATTTTGCTTTGAATTCTTGCTCGATAGACTTGAGCGCTTCTTTGCGCGCCTCTTCGTTGACACCAGTAATAATGTATCCGGCGAAATAGATGACTCGCTCTAAATCGACAATTGAAAGATCAAGTAGCGTGCCAAGTCTAGAGGGCACTGAGCGGACAAACCAAATATGCGCAACGGGCGCAGCGAGCTCGATGTGCGCCATGCGTTCACGTCGTACCAGTGAGCGTGTTACTTCAACACCGCATTTGTCACACGTAATCCCTTTATACCTGACACGACGATACTTTCCGCAGTAACACTCGAAGTCTTTTGTGGGTCCGAAAATTTTCTCGCAAAAGAGCCCATCGCGCTCTGGGCGCTGGGTACGATAGTTAATGGTTTCTGGCTTGGTCACCTCACCGTGTGACCAACTGTGAATCACTTGCGGAGAGGCAAGTCGAAGTACCAGTGATTTGAGATCGTTTACTTTTCTATCCATTTGAGTGTGTGAATTATTCATTGTCGTATCCTAGTGCTACCTGATCGCGCTTTGATGCATACGAAGGGCGTTCACGCTCCTCTTCTTCGTCGGGCTCACTTTCGCGGTAATTCACTACCACATCTAATGCCAGCCCTTTGAGCTCATGCACGAGCACGTGGAATGAGGTTGGGACATGGGGACTTTTCTTCTGTTCGCCCCGCACAATCGAATCATAGATTGCTGCGCGCCCGGTCACGTCGTCTGATTTGATGGTAATCATTTCTTGAAGCATATATGCCGCGCCGTATCCTTCGCGCGCCCACACTTCCATTTCTCCAAAGCGCTGGCCTCCTCCTTGCGCCGTTCCTCCGAGTGGCTGCTGCGTAATGAGCGA
>CAYHYZ010000029.1:0-6985 GCA_964360995.1 uncultured Candidatus Saccharibacteria bacterium | reverse complement strand
AATCATTGTTTTGCAGTCATACGCAGGAGTACGCACAATACTTCACCGCATGATTACAAATAGTAATTCACGAGATCGAAAGCCGCATAGTGCCGCGCGTCCTTCGCCGTCTCTTCCGAAAAAGCATAGTGCTCCTCGGACAAATAACCCCCGGCACGATCGTTCACACAGTGGAGGTGCGAGACATCATGGTCCTCGAACCCCAAAGCAATTTGGGTATGTTCGCTCTCCGTATGTTCCACACGTCCAAAAAGGAGGTCATAATCCAAGCGAGCCGCACATTCGCGTCGTTCCACTGGGCGGACTTGAAGAAGTTGGTCGCAATATGATGTACCTCGAGTACATAGATCCACAGTCTGAACATAATGGAAAAATTATTGTCGTAGATATGGGGCTCCAATTTCCGGAAGAAAATATGCCGGGAATTGATTATATTGTTCCACAAATTGCTTCGCTGAAACCAAAAAAAGACAAAATCGTTGCCATCATGATCACGCATGCGCACTATGACCATATTGGCGCCATTCCGCATTTGATGCTCGAGCTCGGCATGGATATTCCAATGTACGGCACCGATATTACTTGCGCGATTATTAAGCGCCGCCAGGAAGACTTTAAGGGTGGTCGTCATGAGCTCAACTTAAAGGTAATCCAAAACGATACGCGGTTGCAGATTGGTCCATTTGCACTCACTTTCTTTGGTGTGTCACACAACATTCCGGGATCTGTGGGAGTGATCATTAAAACTCCTATTGGCACGCTCGTACACACCGGAGACTTCAAGATTGACCTTCGCTCAGACATTGCGGGTCATACCGAAATTGAAAAGATTAAGGCGCTTGGTAAAGAAAATGTGCTCCTCTTTATGTCCGACAGCACGAACGCCCGTGAATCCGGTGCGCAATATTCCGAAATTGATATTCAATACGAAATCGAAGAAATCATTAAAAATTCAACGGGACGACTGTTCTTCGGAACATTTGCTTCGCTTCTCGGACGCTTGAATGAAATTATTTCGCTTGCTGAAAAGTACAATAAGAAAATCATTATTGAGGGACGCAGCATGAAACAAAACGTAGTCATCGCTACCGAGCTTGGCTACATGAAATATAGTCCTAAAACAATTATTCCCGTTGAGGAAGTAGGAAATTATCCGAAAGAAGATCTTCTTATTCTCGCAACAGGCGCACAAGGAGAAGATAATGCGGTGCTTATGCGTATTGTGAATAAGCGGCATAAATATCTTCGTATTGAGCCAGGAGACACCGTTGTATTCTCATCTTCGGTGATTCCCGGAAATGAGCGATCGGTGCAAGCACTCACGGATAAACTCTACCGCGACGGTGCAGATGTGATTAACTACCGCATGCTCGACATTCACGCAGGGGGGCACGCCAAACAGGAAGATCTCAAAATGGTGCTCGAGCTTGTAAAGCCGCGATTTTTTATGCCGATTGAGGGTAATCACTCATTCCTGAAAATTCACGCAAAATTGGCACGTCAAGTAGGACTCACTGATGATCAAATTCTTGTTGCTGATAACGGACAAGTCGTCCTCGCAACTGCGAGTACTGCGGTACTTACTGATGAATATGTTCCTGCAAACTATGTCATGGTAGACGGCCTCGGTGTGGGAGACGTACAAGAAGTGGTGCTGAGAGACCGCCAGGCAATGGCATCTGACGGAATATTCGTGATCATCACCGTCATCGACGCGCAAACCGGAAAAGTAAAAGGATCCCCTGATATTATTTCGAGAGGTTTCGTATACTTGCGCGAATCGCAAGAACTCATGCATGAAACTCGCCGCAGAATTCGCAAAGTGGTAGAGGAAATTACCGCCGACCAACACCCCATCAACTTCCAGTACATCAAAGATAATCTGCGCGATCGCATTGGACAGTTTCTGTTCCAACGCACCGAGCGCCGCCCTATGGTGCTCCCTGTGGTTATTGAGGTTTAGATCACCAAACATTAAAACACGAGAACACAAGATCACAAGAATTCAAGATAAGAACAGCCCCACGAGCGTGGGGCTGTTCTTTTGCTCCTGATTTCATGTTTTATTGATTTATTGTTATTGTGATTTAATATTTTCTTGATTTTGTGGTTTAATGAGAAGCACTATGCCAAAGAAATCTCACACTCCCACGCTCCTTACCGGACTTCGCCCCACCGGTACCCTTCATATTGGCAATTATTTCGGCTCGCTCAAACAGGTAGTCGATTTGGAGCATACATATAAACCATTTGTGATGGTTGCGGATTTACATGCACTCACCACCACAGACGAAAATGCATCGCTTGCGGAGCGCACGATATCAACCGCGGCAATGTACGTTGCGTTCGGACTCAATCCCAAACACTCTACACTCTTTGTACAATCACATATTCAGGAACATGCAGAGGTGAGTACTATGCTTTCAATGATTACTCCACTTTCTCTCGTGGAGCTCAATCCAGTGTACAAAGAAATGCTTTCCGAGCACCCAAATAACCGCACACTTGGACTCCTGACGTATCCGGTGTTGCAAGCCGCAGATATTCTTCTCTATCAAACAGACGTGGTGCCAGTCGGGAAAGATCAGGCTCCACATATAGAATTCGCTCGTGACATTACACGCAGATTTAATTCTCGTTTTAACGCAAATTTGAAAGAACCAAAGACGCTACTATCGGAAGGAGAGAAAATATTCTCTCTTTCTGATCCAACAAAGAAGATGTCAAAGTCACACGGAGAGAAGCACTACATTGGCCTTCTCGACAGCCCCGAAGATATCAAAAAGAAAGTCGCAAGCGCAGTGACGGATTCTGAGGCAACTATTCAATTTAGTCCCGATACGCGCCCGGGTATTTCAAATTTGATTCGCATTATGCAGTTGATGACCGGCTCTGACATCGCATCGATTGAACGCAGGTACAACGGGAAAGGTTATCGGGAATTTAAGGAAGAATTTGCAGACACCGTAATTAAGTTTCTCACTCCCGGACAGAAGAAATACGCTGAACTCATGAAATCAAAAACGGTAATGCGCCGCATCCTTGCAGATGGAGATAAGAAGGCGCGAGCTACCGCTTCGCGTACTGCCGCAATCATGCGCGAACATATGGGTCTTCTCCCTTCGTTCACCAAACGTTAAACACCGAGTGCTTTCAGTAACTGCTGTTTCTCACGAGACAGCGTTGTTTCGTCATGCGCCTCAATAACAATCCGCAATACTGGCTCGGTATTGGAAAAGCGGATATTTGCCCACCAGTCTGCGTATTCAATAGTAAGTCCGTCGAGCCAATCAATTTTCTCTGCGGTGGAGTATGCGTGCGCAAGTTCTTCGAGTTGCATCTCCTTGGTACTGAGAGGAATCGCTATTTCTCCGGAGGACGTATACGTCTGATACGCAACAAGAATCGTACTGAGTGGTCGCGCGTCAATCTCGAGATATTCGAGCATTCGAATAAACGTAAACAATGCTCCGTCCGAATAGAAAAAATCTTTCCAATAAAAGTGCCCGGACGCTTCGATGCCAAGCACCGCGTCACTCACGCGCATTGCCCGCTTCATAAACGAATGCCCCACGCGCTCACGTACCGCGCGACCGTGATGGCGCGCAACTACATCACGCACACCGTGCGTACACGAAACATCATGCACGACAGCAGCGTGAGGTATTTTTTGTAATTCCATATCTGCAATCCAAGCGCCGAGAATGTCAGAGCGCATAATATTCCCTTGCTCGTCGATTACACCGATACGATCGCCGTCGCCGTCGAATGCAATGCCAAGGTTCGCTTTTTCGCTTTTCACGCGAGCGCGTAGTTCGGTCAGCGTGCCCGGATCATGGGGGTTTGCCGCGTGTGCCGGACTCACCATATCAATTGCGTCGTACATAAAAATGGCATCAATGGGAAGTTTCTCTGCAAGATCGCGTAATACCAATGCGGTCATGCCGTTTCCCACATCAAACACAATTCGCTTTTTTGATGCAGTGGTCGAAGTGTTCGCCTCGGAAAGAAACGCAATGTATGCATCCCTAAAATCTTGTACTGATTGTGTGCCAAGCGCTCCGTCTGCAAACACATTGCGCGACGCGATCGCTTGAATTTCTTCTAGTCCTGACGTGCTCCCAATAGGCACTCCGCGTGCAGATGAAATTTTAAATCCGTGATACTCGGGAGGATTGTGCGACGCGGTAACCATCACTCCTGCATCCGCCGCACATTGATTGAGCGCAAACACATGCATTGGCGTTGTTGCAAGCCCACCATTAATCACATGAATACCCTCGGCGAGCAACCCTTCAATGAGAAATTGGGACAGCTCCTCAGAATGCATTCGCGCATCACGGTGCACAAGCACCGAGGCTTCTTTTGTTGAAAGATGCCCATTTTTTAAATACACCCCCACGGCACGTCCAAGCGTATAGGCGCCTTTCGCATCAAAATCCGCTGGCACTTTGCCGCGGACATCATACGCACGAAACGCTGTGGGAGCGATCATATCCATATTGTATCAAACGAATGTCCGATGCATAAGGTTTTGACACGCTTATGGAGCTGTGTATAGTACTTAAAGAAATGGGAGGACATCATCAATGAGCACAGAGTATCCTAGATGGAGTTTCTTGAAAGCTTTATTCATAGGAATACCATCTTTCATTCTCTTTATTGCTATCCTTTCGTTTATAGCAGGCATATTGGCGCTCTTTGCCCAGTATGTGGCCAGCGGCATCAACATAATAGCGGTATCGAAACCAGTTCAACAGTTCTTTGGCAATCCAAGCACGCAAACACTGCTACTGTTCGGGATTGGAGCGCTTGCCGGAGTGGGCATTCTATTTCTTGCTTACATGTTTGGCCGTTTCGTCGAAGAATACATTCGACAAGCAAAGTGGAGGCGATCCAGGTACGGTTCTAATCTGCCACGGCAATCATAACGTAAGCCGTCAATTTCTTCCAAATTGACGGCTTTTTTATTTTGAGAAAATGCCCCATCAGCGTTCGCCTGATTGACCTTTCACCCCTCAAATGGTACGCTGTCATCCATGGATAAAGATGTAGTGTATTATGAGTTGTCCTATTTGTTGGGTCCTGCGCGCACGCCTGAGGACGCTGCGATTGCGGGAGACGAACTTCGGGACGTGCTCACAAATAATGGAGGAACAATCGATTCCACCGACGCTCCTATGAAGCGTCGCCTCGGATACGAGATCGGAGGAGGAATCGAAGCATATTTTGGAGCCATCCGCTTCACAACTGCGCCAAGTAACGTGGCAATCATTGAAGAAGCGATGGACACAAGAAAGGAAGTACTGAGATATATGATCGTAAAGTGGCAACGCCCACAATTACAAACCATGCATCGCACTCCTACAGCGACGTATACGCCTCGCAAAGAGGAGGCAATGTCGACAGACGTCGCGGCACTCGATAAGCAACTTGAAGAAATCCTCAAAGATTAACCGCACATTCCATGAACCTCAATAAAGTATTTGTGCTTGGAAACCTTACGAGAGATCCCGAAATGAAGTCTCTCCCCTCTGGTCAGCCCGTGACCACATTTGGTATGGCGACCAATCGAACGTGGAAAAACAAAACGGGAGGTCGCGAAACTCAGGTCGAATATCACAACATTGTCATGTTTGGCAGACTCGCAGAAATTGCGAATCAGTATCTTACAAAAGGCAAAAGTGCATTCATTGAGGGACGAATACAAACGCGGTCATGGCAAGATAAGGACGGACAGAAAAAGTTTAAGACAGAAATAGTGGCGGAAGGATTGCAGTTAGGCCCACGTGGCACCGGAGAGTCCGCGAGTAGCGCTCCTTCGACCCCCGCAACACCACCTCCACAAGAAGAATTACAAACGGTCGAATACCCAGCAGATGAAATCAACCCAGACGACATACCGTTCTAACGTCAAAACGATGCAGGCGAAGCAGTGTTATTTCTGCACGACCAATACCCAAATTATCGACTACAAAAATTCAGAACTCCTTCGTAAGTTCATGAATCCGCAGGCGCGCATGGTACCTAAAAAGCGCACCGGCGCGTGTGCAAAGCATCAACGTATGCTTTCAACCGCCATCAAGCGTTCACGTTACATGGGCCTCGTATCGTTCACCATTCGATAATACGCGTTCAATCAAAAAATCTCCGCTCCGCCAACCGGCGGAGCGGAGATTTTTTGATTTACTCTTCTTTTGTTTCCATCGCTTTCTTTAATTCTTTTGCGATGGCGTTACGGATCGCTTTATTCTCTTTGAGAAACTGCCTTGCTGCGTCGTACCCTACTCCCAACTTTTGATCTCCAAATGAATATGTTGAGCCATTTTTTGCTACCACATTATGCTTGAGTCCAATATTGATAAGGTCTCCCTCATACGAAATGCCTTCTTCAAATAACAGATCAAATTCTGCTACACGAAATGGTGGGGCGACTTTGTTTTTGACCACTTTCGCCCGCACCCTATTCCCAATAACTCCTTCACCTTTTTTGATTTGCGCGATGCGACGAATATCAATGCGCACGGATGCATAAAACTTGAGCGCTTTTCCTCCGGGTGTAGTTTCGGGGTTCCCAAACATCACACCTATTTGCATACGGATCTGATTAATAAAGATGACAAGCGTGTGTGTGCGCGAAACAATAGCGGTGAGTTTTCGCAGTGCCTGACTCATGAGGCGCGCCTGAAGACCGATATGAGACTGCCCCATTTCGCCCTCAATTTCGGCCTGTGGCGTGAGTGCGGCCACAGAGTCGATGACGATGACTGCAACCTCCCCCGAGCGCACCAGGGATTCGGTAATTTCAAGCGCCTGCTCTCCGGTGTCTGGTTGTGAGATTAAGAGCTCGTCGATATTCACTCCGAGTCGTTTTGCCCAATCGGGATCAAGCGCATGTTCGGCATCAATAAACGCACACACGCCTCCTGCCTTTTGCGCTTCACGAATAATATGGAGCGCAAGTGTGGTTTTACCAGAAGACTCC
>CAYHYZ010000028.1:0-7418 GCA_964360995.1 uncultured Candidatus Saccharibacteria bacterium | reverse complement strand
ACCCTACCAACTAGCTGATAGCCCGCAGGCCCCTCCAGAAGCGAAAAATCTTTACCAAGCACTTCTTTCGAAATGCTCGGACCATCAGGTATTAGCCAGCCTTTCGACTAGTTATTCCTGACTTCTGGGTGGGTACCTACGTGTTACTACCCCGTTTGCCGGTTGCCCTTGCGGGCCCCCTTGACTTGCATGCCTTATCCACGCCGCCAGCGTTCGTCCTGAGCCAGGATCAAACTCTCTATAAAGAGAGACTCATTTCTGTCCAGTCTCAAAAACGACGGATTCTCACAGTTACACAAATTCACTTGCACTACTTTTGTTTATTGCACATTGAGTGTAGCTATAATTCGCCAACTGGCGAATATTTGTAAAAGTTCTTTCAGATAGAAACGCGACTATCCTTTCGAACAGCCGCGGCAACAAACCTCCCTTATCAATCGTGTTGCCTTCTTTCCATGACCTCACCATTATACTTGCCCTGTGCCCCCTGTCAATTGTGAAAAACCGCACGAGCTTGGGCTCGTGCGGCGTCTATTTGTGCACTGCGGATAGTAACTCTTCAAGGAGTGATGCACGGTGTTTTAACTCTCACAGCCATGACTCGAAAAATTCGGGATTGATGTGTGCCATGACTCTCCACACTTTTTTCAGCACCTGACTGACCCTGGAGTTCGTTAGGTAGGTGCGCAGAGTTCGGTAAACATCTCTATACTGCTCAACTTCCGCACGAGCCACGGATGGTTGTAAAGGGCGCGCAATGCAGATAACTCCCTCCACACGTACGCAATGCGCTGCTTCACCGCACAGCGAGTGACCCCGTACTGCCTACCAAGTGCTGCATGCGTCGTCGATGGATAGTGCGGAGCATTGAAATAATAGGAAAGGAACGTTTGGTACCGAACGCGGTATCTCATGCTCTTGCGGGACCTTGTGTACATATCCGCCACGAGCACTCGGAGTTCTTCAACTTCAGCGCTCGCTCGCACAAGTAACGTATGCGCCTCGAGTATTTCTACGCCGGACGCTACGCGAGTATCTACAAGCACATCGTGCTGCGTAAATCCTTTCTGACCTTCTCGATGCCGATCCACCGGGGCGTCGAGCGAATACATACGCGCGCGTAATGGCAACGCATCTCGCTCGATGTCAGTAGCGTCCATCCCAGCTTCCAGTATCCGCGATGCCCTCCGCTGTGCCTCGAGCACATGGACGGGAAGACGTATGATCTGGGTGGCGTTGTCTTGCCATCTTGCGATGGCAGCATGAATGCGCCTTGCGGCGTACGTACGAAAATGTACTCCGTACGTAGTATCAAATAGCTCTGCGGCACGGAGCAACGCGAGATACCCTTCCTGCACACAGTCGTCGAAGTAGGAGTTATCACGAGTGTATTTTGCAGCAAGCGCTCGCACAAGACGTGTGTAGCTTTTGAGTACTGCGTCTGCGTCAACAAGATCTACGTCCACGAGTGGCGTTGTATCAATTGATCGTTTCGCGACCCTTTGTTCCATGCGATTCTCCTCCTGCAGTGACAAGTCTTCTATATCAACGCGGCGCGACCGGGGAGTGTCACCGCACTTCGCCAAGGAGTGGAATGCCAATCCGCTGACGTCCACCTTCCCCTCGAAATCGCACCTGCTCCCGACGCGACGGACTTGCAGGATCTCTCCCAGAATTTTTCATATGAAGCGCGGGGAGTGCTGACCCTGGGAGTACGGCATGTTTGCCAAAGCGTTCCGCCATCGCATCCACTCCCGCATAAATCCGTTGCATGCGTTCCACATGCACAATACCGCCAAATAAATCTGGCTGCTGAATATCGCTCGGCGTGAGATCCATCAGTACCACGCCGGTTGCGCGATACTTTGTGTGTTCGCGAAATACTTGATGGAATGCAGGGCGAAGTAACGAAAGAATCGCTTCGGGCGTTGCCGCGGGGCGCGTGAGCGTAAGGTCATATCCGTGATACGTAAAATCCTGCGTTTTGAGAAAGAACGCAACGCGACGCGCAAGGAGATTATGCCTGCGCGCTTTAATGCACGCATTCGCAATATTTTTTGCGAGCTGCGCATAAACGATATCTGGGTCAGTGGACGCAGGAGAAAATGTTTTTGTTTTGCTAATGGACTGATAGGTGTGCGCTTCTTCTTGGTTGAGTTCGTAGATATATTCTCCGTTGAGCTCTCGCCAAATTTCTTGGTACGGCTTTGCGAGATTTCTCTCCACCCAGTACTGATCTTTCGCCGCAAACGCGCCTGCAGTATACACGCCGTGACGCGCAAGTAGTGCGGTGGTCTGTGTGCCAATCCCCCACAATTTTTCAACAGGAAGCGCTGCAAGATGCGCGTGAATGTCCCGCGGGTGAATGACGGTAAATCCTCCGGGCTCTGGCTTGAGGCGCTTGGACGCAACTTTCGCGAGCACCTTATTTGGCGCAAGCCCAACCGAGAATGTCATACCAAGCTCACTGGAAAGTTCCCATTGAATGCGTTTCGCAATTTCTATGTACGTTTTTTTGAGCGGCCGGCGAAGTCCCGTAATATCCGCGAAACATTCGTCGATACTGTATTCCTCAACATCTGATGTATATCTCCGAACAATTGTATACATCCGACGCGAAAATAAACTGTATGTTTCGTAATCAGATGGAAGAATGACTGCGTTCGGGACGCGCTTGAGCACTTCACTGATCATCATGCCACGTGTCACTCCCGCTTTTTTTGCTTCGTAGCTCATGGCGCTTGCAATGCCACGCTCCTTACCCGTCACCACTGGTCGCCCTTTCAGTGCGGGATTAACTGCGATTTCACAATTAGCAAAAAATGAATCCCCATCGATGTGGAGCATTGCTCGCTCGGACACGCGGTGCCAGCCACTAAAAAACATATTAATATTTTCTAATTACTGCGCGCACGACTGCGGCAATAGTAAGTCCCTCTTTTGGTCGAATTGGATTCATGGTGGAATTTGCGGGCTCGAGCCATACTTCACTTCCGCGCTTCCGAAAATATTTCATTGTCCACCCTCCATCTACTTCCGCAATGACAATATCGTTATTACGCGCCGTGCGTCCGCGCTCCACTATGACCATATCTCCTTCGCGAATACCCGCATCGATCATCGAGTCACCCTTCACTTTCAATAAATATGTCGCTTCTTTTCGTTCAATTAAATATTCATCAAGACTCATCGTGTCTGCAAGCTCTTCTTCTGCGGGAGACGGAAATCCTGCTTCCACCACGCCAAGTACGCGCGCATTTCCAAAAAATGCTCCGGGAATCAGTTTACCAACAGAATCCCGTGAAAGTATCCGTGCATCCTCCAATTTGCGCGCAAGTTTGACTGCCGCATTTTTTGATTGATATCCGCACAGCTTCGCGAGTTCCGCGTACGACGGCATCCGCTTGTGCGTGCGGTAAAACTGGGAAATCTTATTTTTCGCGCGCTCCAACATATTGATATCATAGGTGTACGTTCGTTCACCTGCAAGAAATTAGGGTGGATATCATTAAAAAGAAACCCCGTCCCCTGCCAATTGGCGAAGGGACGGGGTGGTTGTGGTCTTCTCGGATTACCCGAGGAGCGCCGTTAGCTTTTTGCGCACGCTGGACGTGACTTTCGCGGAGTGTAGAGTGTTTTGACCTTGATGGGCACCACGCCCTGATCAATCATCCCTAACTCCTTGGCGGCTGCCTTGGTGAAATCCCAACGAATCGGCTTCTCATTCCGGTGTTTTTCTGGAAACGGACCACAGTCCGTCACCTCTACAACGGTCTTCTTCCCATTGCACAAGTTCGTGACTTCCAGCACCTGACCGAGTGGCCGATTCTGGTGCGCGACGCCCTTGGTCGATGTGTAGAGTACTTCCATGTTTGACATGGTGTTCCCCCACATGCCGGGTCCGTACCAGCTGGCACACTCTCCACTATACGATTCCGTACAGGGCACGTGGCACCCGTTTGCAGACGCGCGATGCGCGCACAGCAATACAAGCGCGGTGAACGAAAGAACGAATGCGGCGATCCGCATGATACTCACCTCCTAGCAAGCAAATGGAGAAATCCTGCTACGACTTCTCTATGGGCTCGTTGGTATAGATAGATTCTATCCGATAAATAGAGACGTGTCAAGAAAAAAAAACGTGACGCGCATAACAAAATTGCTATTCTTGGCTTCGCGTACGGCGTATACTGTAAAAAGATTGTGCGGAGGTGATGGCTGTGGCGAATATACGCATCGTAACATGGAATGTATTTCTAGTTCCGTATCTCGCAGACAAACGTACCAGTCGGCTGAGTAATGTGATTGCATGCATCAAGGATCTTGATCCACTCCCCGACGTCATCTGTCTTCAAGAAGTGTTCTTTCCTAAGCATGCACGCGCAATAAAAGACGCGCTCTCGAGCGCATATACGGTATGTGACGTCGCAACAAAAAAAGCGTACCCACCGTGGTTTGTCCCCGGTGCGAATGTCGGAGGATTGTTTTATTCCATCCGCAGAAGCGGACTACTCACGCTTGTGAAGAAAACGTGGGCAGTGGAATGCATAAAGTTAAAACATTTTTCATCCGAAGCTCCTGACTGGAAATTCTGGGAGGGCGACGGATACGCTGACAAAGGGTATCTGTGGTCGGTACTCACACATCGCGAAACTGGCAGGCGCATTGGTGTGGTAAATACGCATCTTCAGGCGTACGGCGCGTATGAGCAAGTGCGAGAGAAACAAATCGGACAAATGGCGAAACATGTCGCCGGTATTTCCGCGGTGATGCCAGTGGTGATTGCGGGCGACCTTAACACAACAGAAAACGAACCGTTGTTCCAGCGCGTCATCAATAAATTACACTGGCGTCACATTTCAGAAGAAAGTACCAATGGATGTGTTGGCGGAGTGATGACACCGTTACGTGGTGCGCGTGCGGTAGATCATGTGTTCATCGCCGATGCCAGGCGCACATCGATTCAGACACGCGCGGTGTCCATATGCAATCGAAAGAAAGCGAAGCCGTATTCAAATCACGATGGTGTGCTGGTAGATATCACGTTCCCCGATGCTTCGAGAATTGAAAAACATCTCGCGACACTCTGGAAACAAGCGCTCACGAGAAGATCTCTTCCATCTCATCTCTGGAGACTATGGAGGACGTTCAGAGCGCTGTAACATTCGCCGCCCCTCGACTACACCCGGGGCGGCGTTTTTTTATAAATGACATCCTCCCCGCAGTTCCTGCGGGGTTTCCCATCTGGATTCATGAGTGTTCACAATGGGCGCACGTGAACACTCATGCATACGATCTCGCAGACGAGTACGTCTGCGAGCAAGGTACCATTCATCCCCGCACTACCGCGGCTCTCAGTCCTCCTTTGACGCCGCTATCGTGCGGGGTTTCCTGGTGACGAAAAAGAGCCTCGCTACGCTGGTTGCGTATCGAGGCTCAATGGTTCGTATATTCATCCCGCCGCCGCCGGAATGGAAACAATTCTGATGATCACGGGAACGACACCTGTCTTCGCGGATCCGATCTCAATGGCAGCTGCATACGAGAGATCCAAATCTCTCGGATTGTTGCCGTCATCAATGTACGGGCCGCGATCGGTCACCAAACATTTGGTTGACCGCTTTGTCGCTGGATTCAACACGGTGATCTCCGTGCCAAGCGGCAATGTGCGATGCGCGCACGTGTACTTATACATGTTGTACACTTGCCCGTTCGCCATCTTACGACCATGGAACGGTGCGCCGTACCAGGACGCACGAGCCTTGAAACTCGTACCCTCCTGAAGATCATGCGAGCTGAAGTATTCCTTCACCCGCACAACATCCGGCAACTTCGCCCGCTCGTCGTCTTCTTTGAGCCAGCGTGCAACTGTCTGATGAAATGCGAGGTTATGCGTTCCCTCGAATTCCGCCTCTTTGATCACGCGCCTCCGGAATGCTTCCGGATTTGCAACGACCTCAGACTGTGCGTATGGATTCTCCTTGAACCCAAGCTCGCCGCACATCGCGATTGCCAACGGAAAAACAAACGAAATTGCAAAGAACTGAAACCTCATCCCAACCTCCACTCTTTACTGCTGTTTTTTCGCACCCCTGCGAGCAATAAAGTCTATCCACAGTAAAGCACATAATTCCACATCTGTCAAGCATGTGTGGACGGAAAAAAATCAGCCACTCCCAAAGGGATGTGGCTGACAAATTACGCTGCGGAAGGAACTTTAGACTGCCATTGCTGGTATGTTTTTTCCCATTCATGTCGGAGGATGCCCATAGTGTTTGAGTCTATGTATTCTCCGCGCAGGCAGTGATGCTGCCGTTGCACGCCTTCGTGCTTGTATCCACAGCGAACATATGAGCAAATCGCGCGTGTATTTGTCGCGTTCACGGCGAGCTCTACGCGGTGAAGCCCCAGAGTAAGGAACGAGAACCTTAGCAGCAGATGCATCGCCTCTGTTCCATACCCTTTCCCCCAGCGTTGTTTGTCGCCAATATATATGCCTGCGACACCATGCCGATGAATGTAATTAACATTATGTATACCAGCGTTGCCGATGTGCTTCGGTTCGAGGTTTTTCTGAGAGGTTCCGCGTTTAAGCAAAATGGCAAAAACATGATCTCGCCCGCCCTTTTGACTGCGTTCGATCCATTCGCGCTCCATTGCAACCGACATGGGAAGCCTTGCGCTCAGGTACTGCGTGATTTCTTGATCATTGATCCATACTGCGCATTGCTCTGCGTCGGAGACATCAAGTAGTCCAAGATGAACACGATTACCCTTCTCAACTATCACTCTCATGTAAACCTCCTTTGTTCTATAGACTGGATAACACGTTCACAGGGCGTCGTCAAGTGTTCGCACAATCGTTGATAATTAAATTATGTAAACCGTATTCGCCTATTCGCGCGAAAGGTTCCTATATCGAATACTTCTATTGCTGATCAATTCTATTTCCACTTCCCATCTGACGCCCAAAGAACACTACGACGTCCTGCAACATATTCAGGAATAAATTTCTGTAACGACTCCGGAAGAAGCACTTTGCCCGCAAGTTGATCTACATGACACCACTCAAATTCGATATGGTCTTCTTTGGAAATGACTGGTATGTCGTGTGAAAGATCGGAAGTAGTCGCAGAAAACACAAGGTTGATCTCGCAATTATGGCCATCATCTTGAACCCATGCATTTTCGATGACGCCTAGGAACGAATCAACGTTTATTGTTGCGCCAATTTCCTCTTTGAATTCTCGCACAAGTGCCTCAGTAGCTGGTTCCAGTATTTCTACGCGACCGCCCGGAAGAAATGTGGTGCTACTGCCTTTTGCGCGCTGGATAAGCACATAATCGCCCGAAAGTATTAATGCTCTAACGCGGTAATGAAAAATTCCCTTCATAAATTTAGATATTAGATAATTCTA
>CAYHYZ010000027.1:0-7448 GCA_964360995.1 uncultured Candidatus Saccharibacteria bacterium | reverse complement strand
GCGTATCTCACCGCAGGGGTAACCATTCGCGCAATTGACGCGCGTAAGGGAGAACCAATTTCTCATACGTTTCATTTTGAGGGGGGAGTCAAGGCGTATATTGCCTCACTCACAAAGCATTTTCAGCCGGTGCATCCGAATGCGTTTTACACGAGCAAAGAAGCTGAAGGAGTGCAGGTGGAAGTTGCACTACAATACGTAGATGATTTACAAACACATGAGCTTTCATTTGCAAACAACATTCATACTATAGAAGGAGGAATGCACCTGACCGGTTTTCGCACCGCGCTTACCCGGGTACTCAATGACTATGCACGGAAAAACGATCTTCTCAAAAAAGATGAGGAAAATCTGACGGGAGAGGATGTGCGAGAAGGACTGTGTGCTATCATCTCGGTCAAAATTCGTGATCCACAATTTGAGGGACAAACAAAGGCAAAACTCGGATCGGTGGAGGCGCGCAGTGCGGTAGATTCGGTGTTTTCTGGGGCATTCATGGAATTTCTCGAGCAGCACCCCCAGGATGCGCGCGGCATGATTGGTAAAGTAGTGCTTGCGGCAAAAGCGAGACGCGCTGCAAAAGCGGCAAAAGAGACAATTTTACGCAAGGGGGCATTATCCGGGTTTACATTGCCGGGGAAGCTCGCGGACTGTCAGTCAAAAAATGCAGAAGACTCTGAAATTTTTATTGTGGAAGGGGATTCCGCAGGAGGTTCTGCGAAGCAGGCGCGTTCGCGTGAGTTCCAAGCAATTCTTCCGCTGCGCGGAAAAATTTTGAATGTGGAGCGCGCGCGTCTTGATAAAATATTAGCGTCGACTGAAATTCGCGCGCTCGTTATTGCGATGGGGGCGGGTATTGGTGAAGAGTTTGATATCTCGAAGTTGCGCTATCACAAAATTGTGATCATGACCGATGCCGACGTGGACGGTGCGCACATTCGCACGTTACTGCTTACCATGTTTTATCGCTACTACATGCCGATTATTGATCAAGGATTTCTCTATATTGCCGAGCCGCCACTGTATCGCATTCAAAAAGGAAAGCGAGTGGAGTATGCGTTCATGGACGCAGACAAAGAACGTATTCTTGCAGAATTCAAAAAACTGAAGGAAGAAAAAGAAGAAAAGGAAAAATCCGAGAAAGAGGAAAAGAAACCATCAGTACTTGATGCAATTGAAGCTCCACCTCAGGAAGCAGAGGAAGTGTCGCAGGAGATGCAAGACCCGGCGCTCAAGGGAGTAATCATCCAGCGGTATAAAGGACTTGGAGAAATGAATCCAATTCAACTCTGGGAAACGACTATGGATCCTGCCACAAGACATCTCCGCAAAGTATCCATTGATGACGCAAAACAGGCGGATATCGTCTTTGACGTGCTGATGGGTTCGGAAGTAGGCCCACGCAAACACTTCATTCAGAGTCGCGCAAAGTCCGTCAAAAACCTCGACGTGTAACCACTTGACAAATTCGATAATAATAAGCAGTCTAGCAGAAGAAACTGCTAGTTCTGTCACAAAAAGGACAGACCTGTCAAGGAGGAAGGAGAATGTCAAAACAGATCATACTCACAGGGGATCGGCCGACTGGGAAACTACACCTCGGTCATTACGTGGGGAGTCTCAAAAATCGTGTGGAGCTGCAGGATGAGTACGATTCATACGTTATCATTGCGGATTTCCAGGTGCTCATCGATCACTTGAAAGATAGCCGCAAGGTGACAGCGAATATTCGTGAGGTTGTACTGGATTATTTGTCCGTAGGAATCGATCCTACGAAGACAAAGATCTTCGTGCAATCTGCAATTCCACAGCTAACAGATCTCACAATGTACCTTTCGATGCTTGTGACGGTTGCACGGCTACGCCGTAATCCGACAGTGAAAGAAGAAGCGCAAAGAGTCAACGTTGATTCAGAGCGTGACGACATTATCTATGGTTTTCTGGGATACCCCGTATCTCAGGCGGCCGACATCTTACTGTTTAGAGCAAACCTTGTCCCGGTGGGCAAGGATCAGGAGCCTCACATCGAGCAGACGAGAGAGTTGGCTAGAAAGTTCAATCGTTTGTTCGGTGAGACGTTTCCAATTCCGGCTGCGCTTATCAGCGACGTTCCATTGCTACCTGGCATATCGGGTACGGCGAAGATGAGTAAGAGCCTAGGAAACGCCATTTACCTTTCGGACGCAACGGATCAAGTCGCGCGGAAGGTTCGCGCAATGTACACAGATCCAAATCATGCGCGCGTTGAAGACCCAGGCTCTGTGGAAGGTAACGTCGTTTTCACTTATCTGGATTCATTCGATTCGGATCAGTCTGGGTTGCAACAACTCAAGAATCGCTATATCGCTGGTGGGGTTGCGGATGGTGCCGCAAAGGATCGATTGATTGGGGTGCTTGAGGCATTTCTCGATCCGATCCGCACCCGGCGGCAACAATTCGAACATGACGAAACCTATTTGCGGTCCGTGCTATCCGAAGGTTGTGAGCGCGCTCGCAATGCTGGTGAAGAAACCATGGAGCTAGTGCGTTCTGCAGTGGGATATGACCACGCGAAACTACTCAAATCCAAATAGAGGAGGTGAATAATGCGATCTTTAAGAAATCTAAAGGAACAAGGAAAGCGCTTAAAGTTAGTGGATCATCTATTAATCCAATTACTTAGGCGCAGAATGCGGATTGCAGAAGAGGTTGAGGAATTCAAGCGTTCCACGGGTGGTGAGCTAGTGCGGACCGACGTGGAGCTGAAACGCGTTTCTCAAACAAGAAAGTGGGCTGGGGAAATCGGACTCAATCCACTCTTTGCTCAATCTTTGATGTATCAAGTCATCAATGAGTCGTGCAAGGTTCAACTGATGCAAATGCAGAGTGGTGAGCACACCACAAATACACAGTTGAACGAGGACGAGTGGTATGCGCAACTCAAGCAAAACTTACTGCAGGTGACAGCATACTGGGCGCCGAAGTTCGACGCCCAGTATGAGACCTCCCACAGCGCGACGCATGCCTATTCGGATTATGAACTTTCGGTGATGCAGCGCGTTCTTCCCAACCTTCCTCGACATGACCTCGCGATCGACCTAGGTTGTGGTACAGGCAAAATGTCCGAGCATCTCTCAAAAAACTTCGGTCGGGTTATCGGGTATGATCTGAGCCCTGCGATGGTTGATGTGGCGAGAAGTAAGCTTGCGGCGAGCGCTGCAAGTGGTACAGAATTTGTGGTGGCCGACATAGAAGAGCGGATTCCGCTCGGTGATGGTATCGCTTCGTTCGCTGTTATGAATCTTGGCACCGCGGGGGACGTGAGAAACATCTCTGCCGTAGTTTCCGAGATTTACCGGGTTCTTCAGCCAGGTGGGAAAGCTTTTTTGTCTTTCTATAACAAGGAAGCGCTGATCTATAAAGCCGCGTTCATTCCATGGCCTTTAGGTCTTGCGGCGGAGATTAATCTACACAGCAATTGTTTAGAGGTACAAGTGGGTGGGGGGGAAGTGTCTTCCCATCTACGCGAGCCCTATGTCCGTATCCGATGTGCTGCGGATCCTATCCAATAGATTCACCATAGGGCATCTGGGCACCTATCCCACAATCACCAGTTTGTTACCGGGGGATCTGCTCGGAGATAAGGACCTGATGGCTGCAGTGCTTGAAAGCGACGAGGCGCTTTCGAGTGGCAAACTCGGGGCGTATATCGTCGTTGTGGCGGAGAAATCAGCAGGGTGAAAAAAATAACCGTGCATTCAACTAAGCGGCCCCTTGGGAAACAAGGGGCCGCCATTCATTTGACAGACCGTATGAGAGATATTATCTTGTTAATAGTACTCTAAAAATAATAAAACCCTTGCTGGAGTCCCGGGTAACCGGGGTTGGGCTTCAGTGGCGTGGCGTTAGTGCGCGCGGGTGACTTCTGCGTTAGTGGAAGTCCGGCTTCCTCCGTAATCATAGGATTATCGATGTCGGCATATTGTCGGAGTCGAAAAGTGGCCTAAGTATATACTTGGGCAATAAAGGTGGTACCACGGGATTGTATCTCGTCCTTTCCGCGCAGCATTGCTGTGCACCGAGGGCGGGATTTTTTTGTTTTTAATTCTATGTTGCGTGGTAATGGAACAACTACTTCGCAACCAGAGTTCGAAACAGTACCTTGCAAAATACATAGGAGGAAAGATCAATGAATCACTTTCAAGCGTTGTTTCATTTTGACCCAAACAACGCATGGTGCGTTGGGGTGGAACGTGAGCGATTCATTTTTGACGGATCACCCGTTCCAGTTTCGCGCGCCATTGAGGTGCTGAATGCATTGCCTCAAGACAATCGTTTTGGGCCGGAGCTCTCCGCGTGCCAGTTGGAGGATCGCGTTGGACCGGTAGATATCAATCAGCTCGATCATGTGCTTCGAGCGAATGATCAAGAAATCCATCATGCTTGCATAGCAACAGGACTTCGTACACAGTTTCTAGAGGTGGCACCCGAGGGAATGCCGATAGATGTGCATCAGGATTCCTCGGGTCGTTATGCGCGCATAGCGGCCAACATCGGACCAGAAAGATTGCTCGCTGCTTGTCGCGTTGCAGGTACTCATGTCCATGTAGGAATGCCAAGTGCTGATGTTGCTCTACGAGTTTACAACCATGTTGCGCCACATTGGCAAAAGCTGGTTAAAATGGGAGATCACTCGCAGGGCGAGCGATTGAGGCTCTACAGAGTTGTTGCGGGCAAAGCTGTACCCCAAGGGTACTCCGACTGGGAAGCTTTTGAGCAACATGCCGAGTTGGCTGGATTCGTGAACAATCCGCGTGATTGTTGGGATCTCATCCGTATTTCGGCGCACGGCACTATCGAGTTCAGGGTTTTTGGAGTAACTCCACATCTTTCTGAAATTCTCTCGTGGGCGCATACCTGCGTGGATCTATGTTTGCAGGTGCGATAACATTTAGTCAGTGGCGACTTTGTCGCCACTGACTAAACATTTATGAATATAACTTTACATCCAAAGCAAATCTTCAAAAAAGGAAGTGGCCACGAGTCTGTGGTAATTCTTTCGTGTGTGCACGGCGACGAAATTATAGGATTGAGAGTGTGTCTGGAATTAAAAAAAATTCATCTCTTAAACGGCAGTTTGGTCGGTTTTCTTGCACACCCATCAGCGTACGCGCTCAAGAAGCGCGAATTTAAATACGATCTGAACCGCAATTTTCCTGGAAAAGGAAAGGACAAAGAACATTATCTTGCACGCAATATACATCACAAACTTCAACCGTTTGACCTTGTGATTGATATCCATGGAACAGATTCTCGCATCGACAGTCTTGCGATTGTCACAAAGTGGAATACTCACACAAAGCGTCTTCTTGCGGAATTCCCGGTTGAGAAGGTGATGTACGTGCCGGCGCATGTATATGCCAAGGGCGCTCTTATCAGTCACGTGCCACTCGGCATTTCCATCGAATATGGTCCCAATAAATTGGGACATCAATATCGCACAGCGTTAGCACATGTGGAGCAGTTACTGGTGAATCGTGGCCTATTTCGCGGAACTAAGCGGCTTTTTCCCGAAAAAACCATCTACACCGTCATCGGTAAATACGATGTTCCAGAGCCGTTTCGTCAGAATCCCAAGTTGCGCGATTTTCAACGTGTCGAACGCGGAGAATATATTGGCAAGCATGGTAGCGAGAAACTGCATGCGACGCGTACCTTCTATCCGATCTTTCTTGGTAAAGGACGTTACAAAGGTGCACTTGCGTTGATGACAAAAAGGAGACAAGTAATTCTCACGTAATATGCGAATATTGTTTCTTGCAACGCACTCAACATAGTCGGCCACAAATTGTCCGACTATTTATTTTCGGGTCAATATGTGTTATACAGTGGGTAGAAAAGGTGATGGAGGAGTTCCATGAAAAAACATCCAGATGATCCCATTTCATACTCAAAGTCCACGGAAAGTACTGACCCAGTAGAGCCGCTCACTGATGAACACATGCGTGGCGTTGGATTTCTAATGCCTACTCATGCGGACGTGGCTTCCGTAGTAGTGGTGTCTAGGACGGTACCGCGTGATTCTTCCATGTGTGTAAGTGTTACAGTGCGGGGCATCTTGCACACAGAAATTGTCTTGCGCGCAATTCTTGAGTGCGGGGCAGACGGAAAATACTATCCAACCATTGTGGCCGAACAGATCGACCACAACACGAGAGGATGACCCGCGGGGCAATGTTCAAAATGATAGGGTACGACCAAACGTAGAGGACCACTCCGCGCTCAGCAGGGTGGTCTCTTTTTAATAACATTCAGCGCTTGCATATTGCTTCAGGGAATGGTACTCTGATCCAGTACCCCGGGAGGGGTTTTTATATAGAACTGAATATACACTCATCATGGGAAAACTCATCGAATATCTCCGCGAGACTCGCAGGGAACTCACCAAAGTAAACTGGCCAACACGTTCGCAAACATTGAAGTCCACGATTCTTGTTATCGTGTTTTCAATCGGCGTTGCGATATATCTTGGCGCGTTGGATGCGCTACTGCGCGTTATTTGGGAGCGCATTATCTCTATTTAATATTCTCTTCGTTTCGTATGCCAAAGCAAACATCAGAATTCGGGAGAAACTGGTATGCAATTCATACCTATTCTGGATATGAAGATGCAGTTGCGCGCAACATGCGACAACGTATCGAATCGATGGGGATGGAGGATAAAATCTTTACGGTACTCGTTCCTACCGAAAAGAAAATAAAAATTAAGGCCGGGAAACGAAAAGTGGTTGAAGAAAAGATTTATCCCGGGTATGTGCTTGTCGAAATGATTGTGACGGACGATTCGTGGTATGTGGTACGCAACACTCCGCGTGTTACCGGATTCGTAGGAGCGGGCACGACACCGATTCCGCTGTCCGATGATGAAATTGGCGTACTTATGAAGCGCATGGGAGAGGAAGACCCACGTCATAAGATCGACGTGCACAAGGGCGACATGGTGCGCATTACTGATGGTCCGTTCAAAGACATGGAAGGACGCGTTGAAGAAGTAGACGAAGAGCGCGGAAAGATCAAAGTACTCGTATCTATCTTTGGTCGTGAGACTCCTGTCGAACTTGACCCACTACAGGCGAAAAAGCTATAACACTCAAGTACTATGGCCAAAGAAATTAAGACAATCGTAAAGCTTCAAATCCCGGCTGGAAAGGCAAACCCGGCGCCTCCGGTAGGTCCCGCGCTCGGACAGCACGGTATTAATATTGGAGACTTTGTTGGTAAGTTTAATGCGGCAACCGCAGATAAAGGCACCGACATCATTCCGGTTGAAATCACGATCTATACTGATCGCTCTTTTGAATTCAAATTGAAAACTCCTCCTGCATCTGACTTACTTCGTAAAGCGGCAAAAGTAGAAAAGGGAGCGGGAAACCCGCTCACTGGGAAGGTGGGGAGTATCACAATGGCGC
>CAYHYZ010000026.1:0-7577 GCA_964360995.1 uncultured Candidatus Saccharibacteria bacterium | reverse complement strand
CCGCTCATTGCCACTATCTCAAGCAATATTGAGCAGGCGCATTGGGTTCGTAAGCTTGCCTCTACGCTCGGAATTTCAGAAGAGTCGTGCTGGAATGAACTTACCGCATATCGCGCGCCAGGGGCAAGTGCAGCACCTCCAGTGGCTGATGCAGAGCATATTAAATACCCCAGACGCGATTTACTTGAAGCGCGAGTCATTGCATTATTGCTCGCGATTCCGGGACTCCAGCAGCTTGACCTCTCAAAAATATTGCCTCCTCCGGATCTGTTTGGATTTACCGTCTTTCAGCCCGCGCTTGCCTCATTCCAAAGTCGTCAACATACTTGCCTTGAGCTCGGGCACGTGTTACCGTTACTATCCACAGCAGGAAGACAGTTGCTCGATCGCGCATTATTCGAGTTAGATGCTTCAGGAGAGAGTCTCAAGGATCCGCGCGCGGAACTTTCAATAACAGTGACCGCATGGCGGGTAGAAGCCGCGCGCGCCGCCATTCAGACCCTCCGAGCACAACTGAGCGCAGCGACCACAGAGTCGGAGCAGGAAGTCATTCTCGCGAGAATAAAATCACTGACCGTAATTATCGCCGGTGCGGCGACTGCGGAACAATATGTGAGCTAGCGCTTTTTATTATGTGCGTGAGAGCTTATTTTTATTTATGCCAAAAAAGAAACCCACGAAGGCGAAGAAAGTAGTCAAAAAGAAAGGCGCTCCCAAGAAAGCAAAAAAGAGTGCACCAAAGAGATCTCCCCCGCGACCACTGTCACATAAAAAGCAACAGGAATTTGAGGTGCGACTGGCAGAGTTGATGGCGAAAGGGAGAAATCGTGGGTTTGTTACGTATGCGGAAATTCTTGCCGCACTGCCTCGCATCGAGGATGATATTGTGAGTTTGGAAACATTGTATGCGCGTCTTGGTGAAACAAATATTTCTGTGATTGAAGCCAAGGATCTTATTGAAATTGACGAAAAGGGTGAAAAGGCTCCCGTAAAATATCGCCACGCCGAAGAAGATTTGCTCTCGGGTGAGGAGCAGTACGACTCGGTACAAATGTATCTCAAGGAGATTGGACGTATTCCGCTACTCATCGCCGAGGAAGAGCGCGAGCTTGCACGTGCGATTGAAAAAGGGGACGACGAAGCGAAAAAGAAGCTTGCACAAGCAAACCTTCGTCTCGTAGTGTCCATTGCTAAAAAATATGTTGGGCGCAGCTCCAACTTGTCACTCCTTGATTTAATCCAAGAAGGGAACATTGGACTCTTTCGTGCGGTAGAGAAATTCGATTGGCGCAGGGGATTTAAGTTTTCCACGTACGCAACGTGGTGGATTCGCCAGGCAATTACGCGTGCAATTGCCGATCAGGCCCGCACCATTCGTATTCCCGTGCACATGGTGGAGACCATCACCAAGTTTACACAAATTCGCCGTCGCCTCACGCAAGACTTGGGCCGTGAGCCGCTTCCGGAGGAAATTGCCGCAGAAATGAATGAGCCGGTGGAGAAGATATATCACATCATGAAAATTTCCCAAGAAACTATTTCACTCGAAATGCCGGTGGGAGAAGATGAGGAGGATTCAACGCTTGGAGAGTTTATTGAAGACGATAAAATTTTATCTCCCGCAGAACAAACTTCACGCGAACTGCTTCGCGAACAATTGCGTAGTATTATTTCCGAGCTACTCCCAAGAGAGCAAAAAATTCTTCGCATGCGCTTTGGTCTTGATGATGGAGTCACGCATACGCTTGAAGAGGTGGGAAAGGAATTCGGCGTTACGCGCGAGCGTATTCGTCAGATTGAGGCTAAGGCGCTCGAAAAAATCCGCACGCACGAAAAAGCAGATCGCTTGCAGGGATATTGAACAGAATAAAGAGTCGGAAACGACTATATTCTGTTACAATCCCGCACTTGCATTGCCGTGTATATGTAACAATCAGGGAAGTTACAGATGTTTGTTTTGTGAGTAGTCCGCGCACGCAAGTAGCGCTATCCGCGGTGGGCGACGCGGATCGGCAAGACAGTAATGCAATGCTGGTGCTGGGATTGAGACAGCTTGGAGCTGTTATTATAATATGAGGATTAATAGCGCGCTTGACAATACCGTAAAATGTGCTATTATGTCACGCAGGAAAAGCACCGAGCAGTAAGGAGGAATGCAATGATAGGAATAGTTCAAAATTTCGTTCGTGGGTTCATCGTGGATCCGGAGCTCGAGGAGAAAGCTCGCAAGCTCGCAGACGAAGCGGGCGCGGTGATGAAAGACGCTCGAATCTCACTGAAGAATGCGAATGTGACCATGGCTGAAGCCAAGCGTGCATTGAGGCGACACGGTAATGTGCAATCGCTTGTAGCGTTTTCCGGAATCGGGCTTTTCGTGGCTGGTCTGATGCTGGGTGCGAAGTACGAAAGTCTGACGCCCCAGCAAAAGGAAGAAGTGCTAAAAGGCGTCCGCGATTTGCGTGCGAGTGTGCGGGCAAAGCGCGAGGAAATGAAAAAAGCCGGATAGTCCGGCACAACAGAGGGCGCCCAATACTGCAATTGAGGGCGCCTTTCTATTTTGTATTGTATCTTTCGATTGAATTTATTACTCTACACACAATGAACACTAAAAGCATTATCACCGAACTTGCAGCACGTGGTTTTTCTGGTGTGCAGTTGTCCAGTTGGGAAGAAGTGCTAGCAGTTATTCCCGCCGATTCTTTAAGCGATATATATCAATTTATCATACAGGTACCACACGCGGCAGAAATTCTTACTAAAAGTATCGTGGTTAAAGAGGCCGCATTAGTACGCGGGGATCTCGACGAGTGGCAACGGGCGCTCAGTGGGGATACATTGGTCATCAAAAACTTATAATATGTCGTTTGAAACATTTGACGAGCCAAGTCCATCTGAAACAGTTGAGAAGAAGGAAGGCAAGGAAGCAAATCGGGGAGTTGCACTAAAAGCGCTTATTGCGATTACAGGCGGTGTGCTGAGTAGAAATTTACAGAGGCAGCAGGAATCAAGCTTTCTGATCGCGGCCATAGAGAAAGCAGAGGAAACATACCGATCCCTTGAGGGATTAGAGCGCACCATCGATCCCTCTGGCAGATTGAGCGGTGAGATAGAGGATCGGCTGACTAATGCCGTGACGAGTCTAAGAGAGAAGATCAGCGCACATAGACATTCGGAATAATATGTTCTTATCGCTTTATCGTTGTTTAAAAACGCCCCGACAGTGTCGTGGGCGTTTTGTTGAAGGGAGGGGAGAGGTGTTACGGAGCATTCATAGAAAACAAACGAACGATCATGACACCGATGAGTAGAAAGAAAAGAATCCATACGCCCTGGACAAAACGGGAGCGTTCGATGACTTGCGCTTTCGCCGCCCCGACACACCCCAAGACGAGCAATACCGTTGTGAGCAGTTCGTCCATCACCGCACCTCCTCTCGTTTCTTTTGTTGTTGTACCAGAACTGCTAAAAATGTCGAATTTGTCGGGCTTCACAGAGGGTGGGGAATTCGCTATGATGTCCCAGTGCGCAGAGCTACACATATTCCGCGGTAGTCCGCCCGCTGGCGAGATTACTGATGAGAATCATTCCGCGGTAGCTCAGCGGTAGAGCAGTCGACTGTGGCACAGCGAATTGGTATACTAAGCTTAGTTATGCCAGAATCGCGAACCTATGCCGATCGTGCAGAATACATCAAGAAAGCTGTAAGTGCTCGAAGGAAAAAATTGCGAGCAATGGCGCTTGAGTATGGCGGTGGCAAATGTGCAATTTGTGGATACAGCAAAAGTTCGAGATCGCTTTCATTTCATCATGTCGACCCAAAGAAAAAAGACTTCGGTCTTTCGATGCAGGGGGTCACAAGATCATGGGAGCGGACAAAAAAGGAACTTAAAAAATGTATTCTCCTTTGTGCAAATTGTCACATGGAAGTGCACGACGGTATTACGCAGCTCCCACGTGGTAACACTGGGATGAAAAGAAGGTGAATTGCTGGAAGCCCTCCCAACACTGTTGAAGGGTAATCAGCAGCCAAGCCTCATGTTATGAGGAAGGTTCAGAGACTATCTCGAAAGAGAGTACTGTCCGTTGCGAAACGGATCGGAAGCGCCTCCCATCCTTATAGGATGATGATATAGTCCACCCCCGCAAGAAATTGCAGGATACGTGTAATCGATTGGTCGTAGGTTCGAATCCTACCCGCGGAGCAATAACAATACAGCGCAGCATATGCTGCGCTGTATTGTTATATGATTGCGCGAGGAGAGCACAAATAATTTTGTGTTCGTTAGGATTCGAAGGTCGGAGCATGTCGCGAAGTGACGCGAGACGGGGTCGAGAGTACTTGCGAAGAAGGCGCGAAGCAACTGATGAGCTTAGTAACTCGTGACCGAATCCTACCCGCGGAGCAAGTGAGTAAAACATTGAGCTTGCTCAAATGTTTTCGAGCGTAGCCCGTGGGCAACAAAGCACATTGCCGGTTACCCGCGGAGCCGGTTGTTGACTGAAATTAGTTATGTGATATTGTTATTTTAGATTTTCAGGGAGGAAAGCTGAATGCAAAAAAAACTTCGCAAGAAGCAGGAGCGCGTAGTAACAGAAGTTGCATCTCCCACTCCATGTGATTGGGGAAGAATCTGTGGTCTTCCGTGGAGAGGTGCTGGTCGGATTCTCATTGGAGCACTGTTTGCAGGCGACGGCACAGCAAATGCAGACAGCGCGTGTGAGGGTGCATGGAGTCGCGTGATGCAGGTGAATCGTACTTTCGTCAAGTACAAACTGCCATTCCGAATCCGAAAGTACAACCTGCCGAAGGATATGCTCCCAACAGTGGCGACGGGCTACTCCATCTCCACATTTGGTCTCCAAATACATGTCGTGGAAGGAGTTCTCTAACCGTTTACCGCTCTACCGAAAGCCGCCTGGCTTTGGTTGGGCGGTTTTTATTTTGTGCCATATTTCGTATTTTTATATACTTGTACCATGAATACAGAATTATCCATTCTTCAACCTCCTAACCTGCTAAATGACGACGGCACCTCCCTCTAAAATCTAGAGACTGGCCCCAAATTGATTAGGCGCATCTTTCGTGATAGAAATGAACTTAGGGAGTCCTTTGAGGAGGGGAATATCATGATAGATGAAAAATGCGATGCAGCCGAACATGAAATAGCGTTGAACCGAGGGAAGCATCCAAGTCATGAAACGCGGTTTTCGTGGGACGCATCGACGTACGATTTTGTTTGTATGAAGTGTGGGGCAACTGACCAAGTCCCTGGCGGCTGGGGAGCACTTTCCGAGCTATGTCCTGTCATCAACGAAAGTAAATAATATAGATAGCAGTAAAAGCTCGATGGCGACGCCATCGAGCTTCTTCATATCCGCGGAGCAAAGAAACTAGATACGAACTCGAAGTTTAAGGCAAAGAAGGCACGAAGGTGCCTTCTTTAAAGTCACTTCTAGGGTATCGCCCGAGCACGTAGTATATCTTTGGACAGAAAAACAATTGATTTACAAAGCTGTCTTTTATTTGACTTACTTTTTCGACAGAGTAATGTTGTGTCAGAGGGAGGTTCTCATGAAAACAAACATCGCTATTGCGGGTGGACCATGCACTGGAAAATCCACTCTTGCGGCATCGTTATTTGCTCGGCTTAAAGAACTTGGATACGATTTTGACCTCGTTACCGAAGAGGGGCGAAAACTAAAGCGGGAGTTCGGCCAATGCAGAACTACTTTTGAGCGCCTCTATCTTTGGAGGCAACAGGAAAGAGAAGAACTGCGTTCGGCCGCAGCAGATGGCTTTGTTACCGATGCTCCACTTTTTCAATACTACACGCACGCTCGTCTCTATATTGAAGCGCCGAGGGACCTACTTGCAGTTCGTGAGCTCTTCAGGATGTCACTCGAGATCCAGGACCGTTACCATCTCATTGTGATGGCGGGAAACCCCTTGGAAATAACTTACAAAATCGATCAAGTGCGATCTGGTGATGAGGAAAGAGCAAGAAAAAGGCACCACCTTAGTAGGTCTTTTGTAGAACACTTCTGGCCAGAACGCCTCTTACTTGTAAGGGGAAATGTCGCAACAAGAACCAAGCAGGTCTTAAAGCAACTACGAGTAATGAAAGTGATTGAGTAATATATCCGCTCGCAGAAGCCCTTGCTTCCAGCGAGCGGTTTCTGTTTATGTTTATTGACGGATTCTATATAATCATATTTATGCATATTAACCCCACTACACCCAAACCACCGAATCTATTAAACGACGACGGGACTGCCTCAATGGCTACTATGCTCCTGATGTCGCACCACGCGTTTCGCCGTGACATAACGAGATTCATCATAGCGGTAGAACAAATAATAGCAGGTGATACTTCGCGCGCAGAAGCAGTCCGTAACGAGTGGATGAAAAGCTATCGTCAGGCACTGCATGGGCATCATATGATGGAAGACGCGCATATATTTCCGGATATTAAATCGAAGTATCCTAATCTTTCGGGCGCACTTGAAAAACTCACCGAGCAACATCATCTCATTGATCCCATACTCGAAAAGGGAGATGCTGCGTTTGCTGATCTTGAGCGTCCAGAACGCGCTGAAAAAGTGCTCAATGAATTGAAATCGCTTCTTGATCAGCACTTAGCATTTGAAGAAGCTGAAATTACCCCGACTCTTCGCGAGGGGAAGGAATTCCCAATGCCAGCTGATGAAAATATGGCCGCAATGTATGCGGAGGGATTTGCCTGGAGCATGCAGGGGATTGCCCCTGAGGTGCTTGATCAAGTACGAAAGCTGCTGCCGGATATCCTGCTTGCAAAACTCCCAGCCGCTCAAGCTGAATTTGAAAAGCGATCGAATCGCATATGGGGAACGTACGAAGTAGGGTCCGCAACAACGTCGATACCGGATGAGTATTGAAGTGTGACATCATGACTAAAACAGCGAGTGTATCGTTGTAGATAATAAATGCATATTTCAAGAATAACCGTATATATACTTGCGATACTATTCGGAATCTTTCTGTTTGTATATGGCGGATATGATGATAGCCCGGGCGGTCAATTACTAGGCCTTGCGCTCGTCATTACAGGCATTGCAGGAATCATTAAGAGAACGAAGAACAATACTGCATAAATAGATCAATTATGTCAGCGAAAAAACACTCCGAAAAAATTCCGCATACTATACCCGATGATTTTCGTAAGGCAATCGAAACTGACGCGAAGGTAAAAAATGTGTGGTCAGATATTACACCGCTCGCGCGCAATGAGTGGATTTGTTGGGTAACGTCGGCGAAGAAAGCTGAAACTCGAGAACGACGCATCAGTGTTGGTCTCGATAAAATGCGGAAAGGAACCCGCAGACCGTGCTGTTGGGCCGGCTGCCCGCATCGATAAAATATCTATTACATCTGCAAATACTTCAACAGTTCATACACCATAAACGCGGGCCACACGATTGCTTTCAACACTCCGATTACGCCCGCGCCAAAACTTGATGCGGTTTTGATATAAAATACCGCCGCACCCACAAGCCCAACACCATAAACGGCATCGCCACCTCCATTGTGTATCATATCT
>CAYHYZ010000025.1:6122-8612 GCA_964360995.1 uncultured Candidatus Saccharibacteria bacterium | reverse complement strand
TCACTTTCTATTCGCACTTGTTGATTTCAGTGAATATGCAACTGCATTAGTTGCTATGATCTGCTACCTTCGTGGGTCACAGATGTTTGTTAAGTTGCTCTCCATAAACGAAACGCCCCGCCGAGGCGGGACCAACAATCCAATGGGAATGGTCGCACCCCTATCTCAATGGATTGTTTCGCTTATTCATATCGCTTCATCAGTATAGGCAAGTCACACCCCTCCGTCAAGACCCGCATATGCCCACAAAACAAAGCGCCCCAATGCGATACTTTCGCATTGGGGCGCTTTACAGAAAAACTCGAAAAATCCTTAGGAAATATCACTTTTCAGCCGAGCAAGGAACCGCTCAGCATGATCCTTTCCACCCAAACCAAAGGCAATGCCTCCTGCAATTGCGATCATCGCCATCAGGGCGGTGAAAAACGTGTTGATAAATGGAAGCTCAATACCAAGTTGGAGCGCTGCAGCATAGATACCGTAGATCCAAATCGCCCATTTTGCCACACCGGAAAGCAATTTTACGGAAGGTAATTTTGCCGCGCGCGCAGATGCCTCAATCGAACGAGATGCGAGTCCCGCAATTAATGCAGACGCAACAAGAATAAGAGAAGCAACGACCACGAGTGGAATAAAGCTCGCGATTTGGAGTAAATAATCATTCACTTGTGTGATGCCAAATACTCCAAGTGCAACCGTTAAAAATACCACAATGAAAAACCAGCGCACGAGTGCACCAAGAAACGCTCCGGTGTTCAAGCGAATGCCCGCTCGCTCCGCAACGTCAGACGCACCAAGGCTCCCAAGTGCGCTATCTACCTTGAGCGCACTGACCGCCTTATTTACTAAATGTCCCGCCCAAGAACCTACGAGCCAACCAATGATGAACAGCACCACCGCAACAATGAGTTGCGCAAAAAACATGCCCACTATTTCCCCATTGCTGGTGATACTCCCGAGGATTGCATTGAAATCCATGAATAGTGTGAATTATGAATAATGAATGTAAAAGGAGCTACGAGACCCTTTTCCTTCTATTCAAAGCGTAGCACATGAAAAACAGCGCTTCATGGCGCTGTGTGGACAAGAAAAATGGGGTAAAAATTATGTTTTTTCCTTGCCAGTATGCAACGTATCACGCACACGCTCAAACACGTCCTGAATCGACATGTTGGACTTCAGGAGATACGAGGAAATACCGAGGTGTTCTGCACGCTGCACATCATGTTCTTGCCCCAAGTTAGTGAGTACCACTACCGGAATGTTCTTATGCGGGAAAAGGCGTTTTAAATCCCGAATAAATTCAAATCCATCTTTCTTTGGCATAACTAAATCGAGCAAAATCACATCTGGGGGGTTCGCCTGCAACTTCTCTACGCCATCCGCTCCGTCGCGTGCGGTGGTGATTTGGAATCCTTCTTGCTGAAACTTACGCTCGTAGACACGCAAAATGTACGGATCGTCCTCAATAATTAAAATGTGTGGCTTATGATCGGTCATATAGTTTACGCGCTCAATTCGCTAAATCGCTTACCCTTGAGGCGGGCTGAGGAGCCCTTCAGCGGAAGTGAAAAAGAGAATGTGGTTCCCTTGTCTGGCGACGACGTGAATCGCACGTTTCCACCAGAGACTTTCACAATCATTTTTACGAGATATAGTCCAAGACCAGACCCTGACGGATCGCGCTCTGATGCGTTTTCGGCACGAAAGAATTTGGTAAACACTTTCTTCTTTGCGTCGGACGGCACGCCAATTCCATTATCCCATACATTAATACGGTATGAAAATTTCTCTTTGGACAAGTGCACTGTTACTTGCCCATCGTGCATAGAAGCATATTTCACTGCGTTGGAAATTAGGTTTCGTAGCACTTGGAAAATAAGCTGTTTATCGATATTCAGAACGGCCATCTCTCCAACTGCCTTGTCAACGGTAAATGCTAACGCACGATTCATCGCCTTCGCCTGTGGTGTCGCCTCTTTGATGGCCTCGCGAATCAACGCAACGATATCGGTGGGGCTCGGTTCAACGCGAATGCGACCTTCTTCAATTCGGGAAATATTCAGTAGATCATTAATGAGTCGGATCATCCGAGTATTCGATTCATACACATCTCTCAGCACCTCTATTTGCTGTGGAGGAATTTCTCCTCCGCCTCCTCCGAGTAAATATTCAATGTTCCAACGAATAGAAGTGAGGGGGGCACGTAATTGGTGCGCGGACAAAGATACGAAGGTAGATTTCATCTGACTAATTTCCACCTCTTCTTCAATGCTCCGAAACGAAATTACTGCGCCAACTACCGTTCCAGTGTCTGAATATACAAGTGCCGCGCTCACCGCGATAGGAGAAACTCCGTCACTTGGGATGCGCACATATACGCGCTGTAAAGATTTTGGCTCTAACTTCTTACGGCCATGGGACTTTCGTAACAGGTCGCGCAACGCATGCCGCACCACATCATTGGTTTTTTTTCCGTGCTCATTTCGC
>CAYHYZ010000025.1:0-6112 GCA_964360995.1 uncultured Candidatus Saccharibacteria bacterium | reverse complement strand
CCAGTACGGCGTGCCTATGACACTTGATTTTCGTTTGTGAAAAAAGCTGAGCGCAGTGTCATTGATTGCCGTCACACGCAAACGCTTATCGAGCGCAATGACTCCGTCACCAATACTGGTAAGCACCTGCTGATACTTTCCTTGCGTTTTTACATCTTTCTCAAGTTCTTTCAGGATGTGCTCCACGTCTGACATGTGGATATTCTAGCATGACTCAGCGCACTGCGTGATATACTGATCCACAGGAGGATCTTTTATGCAAAATGGCAAAGCACCGATGTTTTATTGCGCTCCACTCCCTGAAAAACATAATGTCGGCATGCGTTTCATCTGTGCGCGTGTACGTGAACACCTGACCGCAAAAGAACAGAAGGATGTCCTTTGGATCGGTGCGTATGGGCGTTCCGCAGAGGCACTCTACGCCGAGCTGAAGAACACCTTCGATCAACTGGGATTGGTGCTTTCGGGAGCCGGAGCAGGAAAAATGAACCTCATGCTCGGCAAAGATGGCCATGTGCGTACTGCGGATCTCTTTCTCACTCGAAGTGCTTATTCTGACGCTGATCTCTCTGCCGTGGAACATATCCTGCGCGAACAGTTCGATACGCTGAAAGAGATATATTGTTTACCAACCTTTCGATCGTAACCCCCTGCACCCCATGGTGCAGGGATTTTTTATCTATCCACGCCGCATAAAGTCTGGCATACTGAGACTAAACGAACCTTCTGGAGGTGACACCGTGTCACGAATACCGGCCTTTATACTTCCTCCTCCCAATACAACCGGGATCCCACTCCCGTTTGTGCTTTTTCGTCTCACCGGACGCACTGCAGATGAAGCAGTGATTCTGCGCGTAGGCAATTCCGGACAAAATCTCGACGAGCTACGTTTTTACACACACGAAGAATGCATCGAGACCGGACATGGCGCATGGTGCATTGGACGTGGAACACTTACGGTCACGCGTGATATCGCGCTCATACGCGACGTGGTGACGTATGAGCCTGACTTTTCGATGTATCGATGTGATTACGGAGTCATTGAACAGTTGCTTGATGACGCGTTTGGCTCCGGAGCTTCCCGGTGTGCAAACACAAAAGCCGCCCGACGTTAATCGATGGGCGGCTTTTCATAAAAAACGGCTTCCCCTCATAACATAACATGAGTGAAGCCGTATCGAGATGACTCAGTTTCCTAGGACTAAGCGCATCTGGGTGGTGGAGTCATGAACCGTGATCCACCTCACACATTGCACATCGGTGCCGGTCCCGACCCTTGAGGATCTTGTGCCAACATAAAAATACCGCGAAACAGTAATATAGTCAAGATTATGAAGAGTGGGCGTTGCAGGGATTGCCTGCCCGGCCAGGGAACCTTCGGCATGCGCGTGTGAAGAATGGGACCCTCGTGAATATATTTCTACTCCGCAGAACCACTCGGGCGTAACGCGTTGCATTACACGCTCTGCCACTGAGCTAATTGTGGGCGCACAAGGGATCGAACCTTGGGCCTTTCGCGTGTGAAGCGAACGCTCTACCACTGAGCTATGCGCCCGAAACAACACTATACAACTATACTGGAAGTGATTTCGCAGCAACGCGGTGCTGAATGATGTTGAGCTGATCAATGAGCGTTTCGTGCGGACCAGAAAGTAGCGTATCCACAAATCGATCACTCATACCAAAACGATATTCAAATTCTTGTGTTGGCATCACTGCATATACAAGATCTTTTCCAAGCTCACGCTCAAAGCGCTGCAAGATTCCTTCCAGCCGTTTGGTTTTAATATTTTCCCCAACGATCAACATATCTACGGGAGACCCAGACACATTAAGAAATATTCCCGATACAATGACTACCTTCACTTTCCCGAGTTTTTTCACGTCTTTTGCAATCGCGGCGCGCGCGGCTGGGATAACAGACAGAAACAATTCCCGAAACTCATACAGAAATGAAAACGATTCGTTAATGATAAACCCAGGAAATCTGCGCACGGCATGTATCTTCAACTTTTTCTTTTTTCCAGGGATTTGTGGGATATCAACTACCTTCACTCCCCGCTTGATAAACCCAACCTTGAGTAGAAGGTGTAGTTCATTCTTGAGTGCTACGGGGCTTGCGTTTGCGCGTTTCCGAAGCTCATCTTCAGTGAGTACCGTTTCAGGATTTAATAAGAAAAAGCGCATCAGACGCGCCCGCAGGGGGCTCCCAAACAGTTCGTCTAATGCGCTTTTCTTTTGTGTCATGGGTATGGTTATTTCAGTGTGACTACTGCTCCTGCAGCTTCGAGCTTCTTCTTGAGTTCTTCCGCCTCTGCTTTCGCTACTCCTTCTTTTACAATTTTCGGAGCTGCGTCTACCATGTCCTTTGCTTCTTTCAGTCCAAGGCCGGTCAATTCTCGAACCGCCTTGATTACATTGATTTTTTGCTCTCCCGCACTGGTGAGCTCAATGTTGAATGAAGATTTCTCTTCTGCTACTGCGCCTCCACCTGCGACTGGTGCCGCTGCCATTGCCATAGGCATAGAGGCCGATACACCAAACTTCTCTTCAAGCACTTTCACGAGCTCGGAGAGATCAAGTACACTCATGGTCTCCACCTTCTCTACAATGTCTTTGAACTTTGCTGGTACGTCCATATGATTATTTATATTAAGTAATTATTATTTTTAAGTTGACCTTTATTGTTAAGATTTTTTCTCTGCAATTTGCGAGAGGGACTGCACAAATCCTCTCGGTACTGCCGCCATCACCCCCACGAGCCCACGCATCGGACCTGCAAGCACTGATGCAAGTTGCGCGTAAAGCACATCACGGGATGGAATCGTTGCCAGCGCTTTCACCTCGATCGCATTCATCAACCGAGATTCAAACACTCCGCCAAGTAGCGAAAGTTGCTCGGCATTCGCCGTAGCAAACTCGTGAACGGTTTTTGCAGCAGCAGTGGGCTCTGCAAAGCCAAAGACTACTCCTACTTCTCCCTTGAGATCCGCGCCGGACAAATCATGCTCACTCAGTCCAATCTTGAGTAGGCGCTTTTTTGCCACAAGATATTCTGCACCAACGTCACGCAGTTTCTTGCGAAGCTCGGTCATTTTCTCCATTCCCAATCCATGGAAATTGGTGAAAATCACAACTTGAGACCTACTTGCGCGGTCCTTCACATCGCTCACCACTGTTGATTTTTTTCCTTTTGTGAGTGGCATAGTAATAAAGGGGGGATACTTTGTCCTTTGATCCGCCGTCGCTCGGACGTTGTGCGCGTGCTCACGCGCACAGGGTCCCCACGCGACGGAATAAAAAAACACGGCCAAAGCCGCGCTGTTACCTCGGGAGGGCTTCTATTCGCCGTGTGATCATATTGTTTCCCATGATCAGCGAACTGCCTCCTTTCTGCGGTTTGGTGTGTGCATGGTAGCACGCACGCGTGTCGTGTCAATATTGTACATAACTCTCCCTTGAAAAACTTGACAGAAGCTATTAAAAGTATATAATATTGTTGAATCGAAGAACCGCAGCCCAACGAGACTAAAATAAGAGGAGGAGAGCTCATGAGCAAGGTTTTGGAGTTCCCTACGGGGAAAAACCGCCTCGAAAGGCGAAAATTGAGGCACTGGGCAGATAGCGGACCGGAGCATCGTCGGCTGGTTCATTTCACTGGGAAGATCGTGCTGATTGCCATGGCCTTCGTGTCGATTGTGGCGATCGCAACATTCTTCGGACATGCCTCGTAAGTAAAATGGGGCGCGAAACGAACGGCCGAGCCCTTGCTAGCAAGGGCTCGGCCGTTTTTCTATTCTGTGTGCTCCATTCGCTATTCAATATGCTTAATTCTCTTTTTTATTCTACATTCCTCTCCCCTCTTACTGCCCCATCAATGCAATGAGTTGTGCGAGGAGCGCTTGCGCGCTCGCAAGCAATGCCGCAAGCGCCGCAACATTGTCCACTTGTGCAGTGGGCATGCCCGTGAGCGCATTGTTTGCTATGTTCGCGTCTGTCGCATTGATCGCACCATCTTGATTAAAGTCACAGATTTTCCCGCTGGGACAGGTGCGGAGACCTGTGCTCACATCGGTCACTATCTGCACATCCGTTGTATTGAACGTACCATTACCATCGAGATCATACATGGCGCGTATCAATTGTGTCAGTTTTGTTTTATCAGCAAGCGTGACTACAAGGTCTCCGTTAAAGTCGCAACTCTTACCAATCGGGCAGGTTGCGGCACCTAGGAGCACATTGTTGAGGAATGCAATATCGCTCTGATTCGCAATGGCATCCCCGCTGATATCATAGATCCACACGGGTGACTTCCCATATGTATCGACGAGAATATTTGCTTGCGCCTCGAACGTAGTTGATTTGTTTCCAGCGCCATCCACGGCTATCGCGAGAATATGTACTTTATTCCCGGGCGTAGACGCTGCGGTGGGCACCTTGTATGACCACTCACTCCCGACAAGTGTCGCAGCGGCGTCGAATACCGTTTGCACACTACGCGCGTAGTCGTAAATAGATATCTGCACCCTTGCGAGCCCTGACCCCCCTTCGTCCGCCGCAATTCCCTTAATGAGAAAACCCGAGGCATAAAATGAGGGGAACGGGTAGACTGCCGCGGGAAGCGTAATCGTCACCGTTGGCTTTGTGATGTCGGTCGCGCTCACGGTAGGAGTTGTTTTGAGCTTGATCCACTCGTCAGTGACCCATCCGTCAGAACCCGTCTCAAAATCAACTTTCCACCACCAATAATTGACCCCGCTTAGCGCAGCGTCTTTGGGGCCGCCCGTGACTATGCCTACGTTTCCAATTGATTTCGTACCGAGCGAAGCGCCTGCAGGAATGTCGCGCGTATTTGGATTTCCTGTCGTAACTATGGCATCTCCCACTTTGAAGTTCGTCGGTACCGGCGTGCGGTTTGCCTCACTGGTGTCTGCGCTGTTGCGACATCCCCAATCCGCCATGTCGATCTTTCCATCGGCGTCGTTGTCCGTTGAGTCATTACAGGCAGAGCTTGTGACTGTAATAGGTTCATTTTCTACTTTCACAATGATTTCGGAAAACGGCGACAAATTTCCGGCTTTGTCTACTGCTTGCGCGGAAATAGTGAGTGTCGCGCCGTACGCGATTTCATTTGAAAGCAATTGTGCGGTCCAGTAGTTGTTTGCCTGCAAAGTAGCCACTCGCTTGATGTTTGCATTGGTTGCAGAGTTGAACACATTTACATCAACGTGATCGATTCCGGACGCTCCTGTGTGGGTATCTGCGGCAGTTCCCTGCACTGCGAGACCATTTGCTTTCAGGATGATTTGATTTGCAATCGGATCATTAATACTGACCGTTGGCTTCGTCGTGTCTGGTGTAACGACCGGAGCAAGTTTGAGTCCATCCTGAATGACCCAACCGCTCGATCCAGTATCGAATTTCACATTCCACCACCAGTATGCAACACCATCGAATGTATGATCTTTCGGACCGGCGAGGACAATACCCACATCTCCAATATTCTTTGTCCCATACGTCGTGCTTCCTCCCGGAATGTCTCTGGTGACTACATTCAGCGCTGTCATGACTTTGTCTCCTACCTTGAAGTTCGTTGGTACCGGTGTGCGGTTTGCTTCGCTAGTGTCCGACGCGGTGCGGCATCCCCAGTCTGCCATGTCGATCTTGGCGTCACTGTCGTTGTCTACACTGTCGCCACAAGCGGGAGATGCGATTGTTGGGGCACTTTCAACAAATACTTTTACGGATTGAGAAATTGAAGCATTTCCCGCATTATCGAATGCTTGCACACTAATATCGATAGTATCTCCATAAGCCAACAAGGAAGATGCAACTTGTGTTGTCCAATAACTATTAGCTTGAAGTGTCGCGAGATATGTTGCGTCTCTGTTCTGCGTAAAATTATGGACACTTACCAAAACTCTATCAAGACCAGAACCACCCTCGTCATTTACGTTTCCCTGCATGGCAAATCCATTAGAGTAAGTGACCGTCTGTTCCTGCGTTGGCACTGTAATACTGACCGTCGGTTTCGTCGTGTCCGCAGTCGTGGTAATTGTTGTTTTGAGCTTGATCCACTCGTCAGTGACCCATCCGTCAGAACCCGTCTCAA
>CAYHYZ010000024.1:0-10002 GCA_964360995.1 uncultured Candidatus Saccharibacteria bacterium | reverse complement strand
AAAATCCGTATCGGTATCCTACAGGTATAGAATGGGTCATCGTCAATGGAAACATCGCCGTGGAACAAAGCACATATCGAGGAGCGCTTGCGGGAAAGGTTCTCCGTAAGTCACAGTAAGCCACCATCTATTCTCGTAGCTGGTATCGGCACACACGGAGGTGGTGCGGGGGTACTTCAATTTTTTCAGCGCCTAGGATGGGCGGTCACCGCAATAGACAGTAAGCCTCGATCGGAATTTCGTGCGCTGATACGCACACTCGGTACTAAAAATATTACGTGGAAATTTGGTACGTTTGATGCGAAATTTTTTACTGCACATGATGTCATTGTACGAAACCCTGGCGTGCCGCTGTCACATCCAAGCGTACGAGTCGCTCAGCGTGCAAAAAAAATACTCACAAATGACCTCGACATTTTTTTTTCTATTTCGAATCTTTCGCGTGTAGTGGGAATTACTGGAACAAAAGGGAAAACCACCACCGCACTGCTCACGGCACATCTCTTGAAACCTTCGCACTTCGCAGCCGTGGTGGGTATTCCCGGAATTTCTTTTTTCGACGCACTCCTTTCTCAGCGCTCTGCGGAATATGTCATTGCGGAATGCTCCAGTTATGATCTCGAACTTTCAACAAAAAGTCCGCATGTTGCGTTACTCACATCTCTCGCGGGAGATCACATCAGTCGCCATGGCAGTATGCGAGTGTATGCCAACACAAAGGCAAATCTTTTTCGCTATCAACAGAAGTCTGATATCGCACTGCTCCCAAAGACCCTTGCTGAAGAAAAGGTATTTCTCAGGGCAATTCATGACAAACTTCGGCGGTTTTCACCCACACCAAGCGGGCAACTCGGCATTCTGCCGTGGCATATTCATCCAAATTCTATTTCAGCTGCAGAGGCGATTGTAGCGTCACTGGGTATTTCGATTCCCACTATTGCACGTCGCTTGCAATCGTTCCGTGGAGCCCCCGGACGGCGCGAGCGCGTGCATAGTACGGAGTGTGGCGCTGTGTGTATCAACGATACTACCGCCACCGCACCAATTGCCGCGATTGATACAATACAATCCGGCGCGGAAGCATTTGGCAAAGAACATATTATTGCAATCGTTGGGGGGCACGATAAGGAGTTACGCGAGGGAGAGATTCGTACGCTCGCACGCGTGCTGCGCATATATACAAAATATGTTGTTTTATTAGACGGGTCATTCACCAAGCGACTAATGAAATATCTGCCAAAAGGGGAGTATCGCCTACATACTTCAATGAAATCTGCGGTGAAAAGCGCGATGCACTCGGCAACAAAACATGATCGCATCATCTTAAGCCCGGGGTGTGCAAGTTTTAATATGTTTATGAATGAGTTTGATAGGGGAGATCAGTTCGAGGCGTCCGTGTTAGAATATTAAAGATGGCCAGGCGCAGCGCTCGGCATGTTGATCGTGGAATGCTCTGGGCAGTAGGCATCTTACTTGTTGCGGGGCTCTTCATTCTCACATCAGCATCGTTTGGGCTTTCCACTACAAAATTTAGTTCGCCATATTTCATCGTTTCCAGACAGCTGTCCGGTATTGGACTCGGCCTTGTGGCGATGTATATATTGTCGCGCATTCCATATCGCACATGGAGAAAATTTGCGTTTCCGCTATTAATTGTCAGTGTCGCAATGCTCGTATCGGTGTTTTTACCAGGCATTGGGGAGTCATACCAAAAAGGAGCACAGCGCTGGATTAATGCCGGCCCCATTCAATTCCAGCCGGCCGAAGTGGTGAAGATAACGTTTATGATTTATCTTGCCGCATGGCTAGACGCTAAGCGGAAGCATGTCCACTCTTTTGCAGATGGTTTTTTGCCATTTGCAGTACTGACCGGATTCGTTGGCATCTTTCTATTGCTGCAGCCAAATATTTCTGCGCTCATTATTTTGGGAGGCGCTTCACTGGGTATGTTTTTTATGGGAGGAGGGAGAACGATGCAAATACTTTCTGGCATTATCATCGGCGCCATTGCAATCTTACTATTCATGTGGTTCACCGGATACAACATTGACCGCATTACGGTATTTTTACATCCCGAGCTCGATCCGGAAGGGAAGGGATACCAAATTCGCCAATCCCTTATTGCAGTCGGATCTGGTGGTTTTTTTGGAAAAGGATTTGGAAATTCCACGCAAAAGTTATCACGACTTCCTGAGCCAGTAGGAGATTCAATTTTTGCTATTTTTTCAGAAGAGCTCGGCTTTGCCGGCAGCATTATTCTCCTTGCCTGCTTCGCGTTCTTCTTCCTGCGTGGTATATTGATCGCATCGCGAGCTCCTGATGGGTTTGGGCGATTACTTGCATACGGCATCGTGTTTGTACTGTTTATTCAGACCGTGACAAACATTGGGGCATTTATCGGACTGATGCCCGTCACCGGTACACCATTGCCATTTATCAGTTACGGGCGCACCGCAATGGTCAGCGCGCTCGCGAGTACCGGAATCATTCTCAATATTTCTCGACATTCATGAAAATTGTACTTACAGGCGGAGGAACCGGAGGACATTTTTATCCTATGCTCGCGGTGGGTCGCGCCCTCCTGCAAGCTGCCGATGAGGTCAGACAAATTGATCTCCGTATTGTATTTATGGCGAATGAACCGTTTGATGCGCGCGCTCTTGAAAACTCTGGCATCCGATTTGTGCGTGTGCGATCAGGAAAAATTCGCAGATATTTTTCATTACAAAATCTCATTGATCCATTTCGCACATTCAGCGGGATCCTTGGAGCGTGCTGGAAATTTTTTATTGATCCTCCTGATGCAGTATTTTCAACCGGAGGAGGCCAAGCATTCCCGATGATGATTGCGTCGCGCATCTTTCGTGTACCGGTGCTGATGTACGATGCCGACACAGTCCCGGGTCGCGTGAGTGCGTACACTGCAAAATTTGCTGAACGTATCGCAATTAATTTTCCAGAAGCTGCCACACATTTTCCTCGTGAACGCGTTGCACTCACGGGACATCCTATCCGAAAAGAAATATTCGGGGGAGTGACAACCATTGCATACGATCATCTCGGTATGACCGACACGCTTCCTGTACTCGTAGTACTTGGTGGGTCACAAGGAGCCGAAGCACTGAATGATGTGATTATCAACGCACTGCCACGCCTTCGCGAACACGTGCATGTGATTCACCAAACGGGCGCAACACACGCGCAACTGGTGAAAGATGAAATTACGGTTATTGAACAACAAACGCCAAACACCGCTCCCGGAACATACATGCCAAAAGGTTTTTTGAGTGAAGAAGAACTACGTGATGTTGCGGTTGTTGCGCGCATTGTCGTTGCGCGAGCAGGAGCCGGTACTATTTCTGAAATTGCTGCATGGGGAGTGCCGTCGATTCTGATTCCACTACCCGCAGCTGCTGGGGATCACCAACGCATGAACGCATACGCGTATGCGCGCACCGGAGCCGCCGAAGTGCTCGAACAGCAAAACTGCACACCGAATGTACTGTCCGCACGCATCGAATATATTTTAGCAAATGCCGATGTTGAACGGCGCATGAAAACAGCGGCGAAATCTTTTGCGCATCCAGAAGCCGCGCTCACCATTGCACGCGAATTACTACAAATGGCGAGACACGCGTAACATGGCTCGTCCCGTACGCCTTCGCGTCGCTCCGTCTCCCACAGGATCATTACACGTAGGTACCGCGCGCACCGCAATTTTTAATTATCTGTACGCTCGAAAATTTCATGCACCACTGCTCTTGCGCATCGAAGACACGGATACCGAACGCTCAAAGCAAGAATTTGTTGATGACATTCAATCTGGACTCGATTGGCTTGGTATTGAATTTAATGGATTAATCTTTCAAAGCAAACGCACGCCGCTCTACGAAGAAGCAGTGCGCAAACTCCTTGGCACCGGGCGCGCATTTTATTGCTCACATCCACCACGCAGTGGACCTCCCGGCATGCCACATGTGTGTGACGATCGTGTTAAAAATCTCACCAGTGGCATCATTCGATTTCGAAACGACGCCACAGACGCCGTAGTATTTACCGACATCATTCGTGGTGAAATTCGCACCGATCCTGCAACGATGGGTGACTTTGCAATTGCCGTAGCTCCCGAGCGCCCACTTTTTTTACTTGCAAATGTAGTGGACGACGCCGAAATGGAAATTTCTCATGTCATTCGCGGTGAAGATCACATTACAAACGTGCCAAAACAAATTTTGATTGGCAGTGCGCTAGGAGCAGAGACCCCCGCGTGGGCGCACCTGCCGTTGATACTAGGCGCAGATAGATCCAAGCTCTCAAAACGTCACGGAGCCACCCCCGTCATCGACTATAAAGAAGAGGGGTATCTTGCCGATGCGTTGTTTAATTTTCTGGCGCTCATTGGCTGGCACCCTGAAACAGACATTGAACTGATGGACCGCGACACATTGATTAAAGAATTTCAACTCGAACGCGTACAAAAAGGCGGGGGAGTGTTTGATGTTGAAAAATTACGGTGGATGAATGCGCAGTATATTGCCACAATGCCCGTGCATGAATTAACTGAACAACTGGTGCCAAAACTCGTAAAGGAAGGATTGCTCATTGAACATTGGGAACGCTCACATGATCCATTTGCGAACGCATTGACCCCACACCCAACATTTCAATTTATAGATGGCACTCCTGCGCCTGTGGAAAAGCTTGAACAAATTGTTCATATCGAACGACCGCGGCTTCACACATTACATGACATTGCGCATGCGGTATATTTTTTCAAACTACCAGAGTACGAAGCGTCACTCCTAGCATGGAAAGGCGCGCAACCCACCGAGGAAATCGTTTCACTTCTTTCGCAAGTTAAAGGTATCATTGGCGCTTCGCGTGAACACTATGACGCGCCACAATCATGGGAACAAACAATCATTCCTTTCGCCGAACTACACGGGAAAGGAAATGTGCTATGGCCACTGCGTGTGGCGCTCTCTGGAATGAAGGGCTCTCCCAGTCCATTTGAACTCCTTGCTGCGCTTGGCAAAGAAGAATCTTTGAGGCGCATTGACGTCGCGGTCAAAAAATTGTCTCCATGAAATCTCTTCGCGCATTCATCGTGCTCATGATTATTGCGCTCACAATTCCCGTAGGCGCGAAATCTGCGGCTATTGATGATCTCAAAAATCAAATCAACGCGCGTCAGCAAGAAATTCAACAGCTCGAAAAAGAAATCCTAGAAACGCAAGGCGTGCTCAATAAAGTTGGCAAAGAAAAGCAAACGCTGACATCCGAGGTCACCAGTCTGAACAACAAGATTAAGCAATTGGAGTCCGATATCAAACTGAATACAAAGCAAATAGAAAAAGCGGAACTGACGATTGAGGTGCTGGGCGGAGAAATCTCAGATCAGTCTCGTACTATTGCCGAACAACGCATGGCGGTTGCTGCACTGCTACGGTCGCTCCAAGAAAATGACGGGCAAAGTTTATTTGAAATTGTTATCGCCAATGACCAGTTATCCGAATTTTTTGACGAAATTGAATATATTCATACATTAGATGACGCGATTGCACGTAATATTGCGTCACTCACCAATACAAAACAGCAATTAGAAAAAAGTAAGGCAACCACCGAAGCCGAACAAGCAAAACTCTCAAATTTAAAAAATAACCTTGTGGTGCGCAAAACATCGCAGGTGGAAGTAAAAAATGAAAAATCTCAACTCCTCACACAGACCAAACAAAGTGAGGTGACGTACCAAAAACAATTACATGAGCGCGAAGCGGAACGAAAAGCACTGCAGGATGAAATTAGCGCAATTGAATTTGAACTGCAAAAACTCATCGATCCATCGCGTCTTCCGTCAAAAAAAACGGGCGTACTCGGGTGGCCCGTTGAAGATCCTGTGATTACACAGGGGTTTGGATTTACGGAATTTGCGACTGCGCGCACGGACATTTATAAAGGACAGGGGCACAATGGAATCGATTTGCGTGCGCGCCTCGGCACACCAATTCTTGCCGCTGATGATGGGGAAGTATGGGATCTTGGAAATACCGATCTCACATGTCCCGGAGGGTCGTATGGAAAATGGGTACTCCTCCGTCATCCAAATGGACTTGCAACAATCTATGGACACCTTTCTGGTTTCAATACCACAAAAGGCGCGGTTGTCAAACGTGGGCAAACAATAGCATTCAGCGGACAAACGGGATATTCAACGGGCCCACATTTGCATTTTACGGTCTATGACGCCGGGACCGTGAAATTCGGGCCATCAAAAAGCGGAAGATGTAAATATTTGCCATTTGGAGGTTATATAAATCCACTCGATTATCTATAACATATTTTTATGCTCCGCTGGATAATAATTTTTGCACTCATCGTCGTCATTTTAAGTTTACTTGGGGTGAACATCGCGTCACTGTTTAATGATCACACGGTGCGTGAAAACTTTGCGTTTGTATTTTCGAAGCTCGTGGAACTATGGCGCGTCACCTTGAAACCTCTTGTAGGTCAAATATGGGGGCTCGTGAAATAAGAAGATAGGTACTTGGGTACCTAAACATTTGCTCGTTTTCCAAATTTCACAACCTGGCAGATTTCAATAAAACCCAATAATACCTGCGGGATCAGCGGGTAAGTACAATTGCATATTCCATGGGGTAAACAGGCATTCCAGGGCAATTTTAAGGCATATTTTGGGCATCTATACGCGGTTCAGTTTATGGTCAGTAGGCAAGTGCACCCTATGTTTTACCCATACTGTATGTCGTAAAAGGTATATTGTGCGACATACTATCAATATGCATCCTGACATCAAAAGACTCCTTCCCTCTAGGGGTTGGAGTCTTTTCGTTGCGATCGTTTTCTCTTGTAAAACTGCGTGCGATGACGCTCGTGCCGCTTGCGATTAATATATTCGCTGATTTCCTTTTCTCCAGAACACATCTCACTATGCGTCATGAGCATCGGTGTTTTGAAACGGTGCGGCTGAAGCGATGTAAATTGTTCCTCAACTTGGATGATCTGCCCTCCCCACCCGCAGCGCACGAGCGTCAGTAGAATTTCGTAATCGGCCTTGCGTCTGCGGATGTAGAGCAAATCAATGTGCTGGTACGAGTCATCTCTAAAGATGTTCATTACGTTTCCTCAGTACGCTGATCCTACGCACGTATACGAAGTGACGCAGCGTATGCACGGATGATAGCTTCACCGAAATATGAATTTCGCAACCGCGTAACCGAACCTTCTGCTCCCTTTGGTTGCCTGTCGACGAACAATTCCGGTCGCTTATTGTCAGTCAGCCACGTACGGCTGCAATCAATGATTATCACCCCAGTCCACCCTGCATTGAGTAGTTCGTGGAGCGCACGCTGACTACTCGGACAATGGTATCCAATCCTCAATTCGTCCATGTCACACCTCGCAAAATAAATAGTGGTACTTCTTGATACATCTCAAGGCATTGCCAGATGAGCTGCTCGACTATCGACTTATCCGTGATGCGCGTAAAACGCGGCACTACCACGCCACTGTCTAATGTCACGCAATCGCACCATATTGATAATGGACGGGCGTGCCACAGCGACCCCTGGACGTTAATGTAAGCGCTCGCGGTCGGATACAGAGGGCGATAGATCACGAGCTCTTTGTCAATGAGTCTACAGTCATTCTCGGAATGCCTGCTGATATTCAACAACTCATAGGCGTAGTTGTAGATTGCTCCATCCAGATTATGACGATAGTGGTAGTAAAAACCGGGCGACGGCACATCCATCACACACCTCCTATATCAGTAGTCTTTCGGTACCCTACCATAACGTGGAGTATTGCTCCATCTGCTACACTAGCGATATGCGCACGAGTTTTTCGGCACTGGAAACGTTTACACAGTGCCCTAAAAAATATGAATTTCAGGTGATAGACCGCCTCAAAGTTCCAAAAAGTAAGGAGGCAATTTTTTGAACGGTTCTTCAACCTGAATGATCTATCTCCCCTGCCCTTGCCAGTTTTTGAGGTTGACTAAGTACTTATATCTACGTTATAAATACCTTCAGCCCGATCCATCAACTTGGTAGAAGGAGGATCATATGCGATTGTTTGAATACATTGCTTCGCCGCTCCAAGCATTTATGTGTATGGCGTTTCATCGAAACCTAAAGATGATCCATGTCAGCGGCGGAGAGCATCTCCTCACGTGCATGACGTGCGAGAAGAAGAAGTGGCAGGATATCAAGAACGAGTTCCTAACCATCTTGTACTTTAATCGCAGCCTGCTGGCGCTTCCGCTCATGATTCCGATCATGATTGTCGGCTCTCTTCACCAGCTCATTACAGGGAAGCAGGGCTCTTTCGAACAGCCGCCCGAGCATCGCCGTAGACGGTTCGTCTAGACCGCCCACCGAAAGCCGCACGGCTTCGGTCTGGCGGTTTTCTTTTTGATACGTTTTCCCAATGTGCGGCACAAACCCGTATTATAATTAAGTTTGTACGACATTCTATCAAGAGTTGTCCAAGGGTGAAAAAGACTCCTTCCCTCTTAAGGGTTGGAGTCTTTATGTTGGGATGGTCTCCTAGTTTATTTGCAGGTTTTATCCCGAGATCTATTCATCAAGAATTAGTTTCTTTTACGCTTTGGTACAAGGGGGGGGATAATCAGTAGCAACGTCTTCTGGGTTCATTCCCGGTGGGACATCCAATCCTCTCACTTCAGAAAGTGGTCTCACCCGCGGGGTTACGAATCTTAGCGGCTCTTCATCACGCATATAATGTGGAAAAGAGGACATTCCGGACTGCGCGATTTTTCTCCCCTTATTACAAGACCGTATCAGTTTAATAATGATCTGATCCTTCTGTTCCTCGGAGACTTTCTCCCAAAGCTTTAAAATCTGCACGCTAGTGACTTCCCGAATACCCTTTTTACATGATTTTATTGAAGTCATCTGTCCAACCTCCGTAAATAATATTATAAGATCAGTCTTGATTTAGTATATGTTTTTATCGTTAAAATGGCGAATCCTTGAAGGATTCGCCATTTGCGTCACCACTGTAGCGCACAACCCATTTTGTTTCGTTATTCATCCTCGCAGTCGGTTGCAACATCTTCAGCGGAGAATCCTCGGGGAATGTCTGCTCCCGTAACTTCAGCAAGCGGCTTTATCCGTTTGGTTATATACGTTATTGGAATCCGTGATGCTCCTTCCACGCCGTACTGAGCGATTTTTCGGCCAGTAGCCGTCATCTGAAGCAACTCACTAAGCAGACGATCTTTATCGTTTTCGGCTAGATTCTCATAGAGTTTAAGGATTTGCTCGATAGCGCCTTTTGGCTTAATTTTTCTCACTCGGATTCCTCTCCTTTCGCGCTCACTATTCTAGATTAAGAATATATTGCACCAGATTGTGTGAGATCTATCTCACTCCATGATATACTTCCCCCCTGAATACTCAAGCATCTGCTACACTAGCGATATGCGCACGAGTTTTTCGGCACTGGAAACGTTTACACAGTGCCCTAAAAAATATGAATTTCAGGTGATAGACCGCCTCAAAGTTCCAAAAAGTAAGGAGGCAATTTTTGGTACGTTGGTACATGCCGCACTCAAATATATGTTTTCGAAAGATCCGGTATTCCCTACCGAGGACGAGGTAGTCGCATATTTCCGCGAAGGTATGGCGCCTGCCGCAATTTCCGACGATGAAAAGCCACGATTCACCGATCTTGGTGAACAGCTCATCCGAAGATTTTGGAAAAAAAATCCACCGTGGACATATAACATCATCGGACTTGAGACCCGATTTGAAATGCCCCTTCATGACACATCAGGAAACGAGGCACACACACTCGCTGGCATTATCGATCGCATTGATATTCTTGAAGACGGCTCGTATGAAATCATTGATTACAAAACATCACGGAAGCTTCCCTCTCAAGATGATGTGAACAATAATTTACAATTACAGATTTATCGCATGAGTGCACTCAAGCGCTGGCCGCAACTGACTCCCG
>CAYHYZ010000023.1:0-11548 GCA_964360995.1 uncultured Candidatus Saccharibacteria bacterium | reverse complement strand
TGATAAGGCATTCGCTGAGCAGCTGGTCGGCTTTCGTCAAAACCCTAGCATCGAAAAAGTTGAATTTGATAATATGCAGCTGGGACAAGATAAAACCGTTTCATTTTCAGTAGAATTAATGCTTAAGGAAAGCGCCGTTCCCAAAATAGGCGAGGGATCGACTGCACCACCCACAAGCCAATGAAAAATTTACTGGGCATTATTTTGATCATAGGGTCACTTGGTGCAATGTACGCAATTGGTACAAATATTTGGGCGGATATCGGAGGCGTACGCACCGAGCTCAATAATTTAGAAGAAAAAGTGGCTCACATCGAAAAGGCAAAGGCAAAGCTTGATAAAATGCAGTCTAGTTTTGATACGATTTCTCCCGGGGATCGTGAAAAATTAGATAAAATGATACCCACCGGATCCTCGCGCGAAGATATGCTACTCATGATTAATGGCATTGTCTCGCGCGGCAATATTGAACTTGAGTCATTGGCGCTCAAACCGAGTGGTAAGACCGGAGAGGCAGGAAATTTATCCACACTAGACGTATCAATCGGCGTGAAAGGCACCTACTCGGCGCTTATCAATTTCTTAAATGAAATAGAATATATGGTACGGCTAACCGACGTACAAACGCTCACATTTAGCGCTGGGGAAAAAGATGAATATGCATTTTTGATAGCAGCAAAATCTTATTACGCGGGAGAATAATATGAAAGATTCCGGAGGGACAAATCAAAATCTCATCTTCATCATTTTGCTGGTGCTGATAGGAGGAGTGGTGGTGTTGTATATGACAACGCGCACGCCCACTACAGAGGAAGCTCTTGCACAAGCAGAGAGTGCGGAATCGGCAGGGCTCTATCGTGAAGTAGTGGAAACGCTAGATCGTATTGATGCAATCCAGGAAGATGCGAACGGCGACATTCAGCTCAATAGTGCGATGTTTCAGGATGCGCAATTTCGCGCACTTCGCGACGGATCGGTGCGTGTCGATCCTCCAACCAGATTTCGTAATGCGAATCCATTTTTGCCGTTTGGTTTGTAACATATGATATGCAATCACTGCTCGACGTCCTTGTCGCACAAAACACCATAACGCTTGATGACGCGTCCGCTATTCGTAATGAGTCGCGGGTTTCGGGCGTAGATATTGAGGAAATACTCGGGAAACGGGGAGTGCCAAAAGAGCGTACGCTGGAAGCAAAATCTGCGCTTCTGGGTATTCCTGCGCGGCACGTTACCGAAAAAACCATCGAGTTCGATACGCTCAAATATATTCCACGAGATACGGCGCAGCAATATAAGTTTGTTCCGCTTGCACTCAGCGACGACGGTATTTTGGAGGTAGGAATGGTGAATCCCGAGGACATTGAGGCGCGTGAAGCACTGCAGTTTATTTCGTCCGGGACAAACCGTGCATTCCGGATCTATCTTATTTCACAAACCGATTTTGATTCAGTCATCAAAAATTACGGCAGTATTTCAGGGGAAGTCGAAGAGGTACTTTCTATTATTCAAGACGAGGAAAAGCAAAAAGAGGCCGAGTTAGAAATAAAACCAACAAGAGAAGCTGCGATTGAGCAAATCAAGGAAGATGCTCCTATCACGAAGACTGTACAAGTGATTATTCGCCATGCCATTGAAGGGCGGGCGTCTGACATTCACATCGAACCCGGTAAAGACAAATTACGTGTGCGCTTTCGTGTAGACGGCGTGTTGTACACCAGCATTTTACTGCCAATGCGTGTGCATGAAGCGATTATTTCGCGTATCAAAATCATGTCGAATCTGAAAATTGATGAGAAGCGTAAGCCGCAAGACGGAAGATTTAAAGTATCACTTGAAGGAAAAGATATTGATTTTCGTGTGTCCACATTCCCCACATACTACGGCGAAAAAGTGGCGATTCGTATTCTAGACCCGTCGCGAGGGGTAAACGATCTTGAAACGTTGGGATACAACGGACGCAATCTTGAGCTGATTCGCGAAGGATTAAAGCGTCCATTCGGGATGATTCTTATCACCGGTCCCACCGGATCTGGAAAATCGACGACGCTGTATGCGATGCTCCAAATTATTAACGACGAGGGGCGCAATATTGTGAGCTTGGAAGATCCGATTGAATATTATATTGAAGGACTCAATCAGTCGCAGGTGCGCCCAGAGATTGATTACTCGTTTGCGAGTGGATTACGCTCGGTGCTACGCCAAGACCCCGATGTCATCATGGTGGGAGAAATCCGCGACAAAGAAACTGCGCAACTTGCCATTCACGCCGCGCTCACAGGACATCTTGTGCTCTCTACGCTACACACCAACGACTCGGTAGGTGTTATTCCGCGCCTTATCGACATGGGCGTGGATCCATATTTGATTGCCCCGACATTAGTGCTCGCGATGGCACAGCGTCTTACGCGTACCCTGTGTCCCGATTCACGTACCGAAATTCCTGTTGCCGGTAAACTCAAAGAACAGCTAGAAGCTGAATATGCAGGATTTCCAGATCACCTCAAAAAAACGGTTAAAATCCCAGATGTTATTTATGAGGCGCGCCCGTCACCCACCTGTCCAAAAGGTACGCGGGGGCGGCTGGCAATTACCGAAGTGCTTTCTATGACGCCTGATTTGGAGGAAATTATTGCCAAGGGAGCCACCGAAGCAACCATTTCAAGAGAAGCGAAACGCCAGGGAATGATTCTGCTACGCCAAGATGGGCTCGTAAAGGTCTTTAATGGAGAAATTGGCCTTGAGAGTCTCTCGGAAGTCGCGCTATAATACATGTATTCATGAGCGAAAAAAAAGCCATACTCTTTGTCGATGACGACGAGTTTGTGCGAGAGATGTATGCGCTCAAGTTTCAAAAGGAGGGGTTTAATCTCGAATTCGCGCGGGATGGAGTAGAAGCGCTAGAAAAAATTGTGCCCGGCAAGTATCAACTGATTATTTCGGACATGATTATGCCCAATGCCAACGGTTTTGATTTACTCGCAGAGCTGTTCAAGCGCGATATCACCAAAACTACACCAGTGCTGGTGCTCACCAACCTTGATGAGGCAGAAGGGAAAGAGCGATGCATGGCACACGGAGCGAAGGAGTATGTTGTCAAAGCATATTCCACACCAACGGAGATCGTTGAAAAAGCAAAACTGATTATTACATCACACACATAAATGGATTATCGAGACGAAATACGAGACCTCGTAGATACCGTGCTTCGAGAAAATGCGTCCGATTTACATATCGCGGTTGGAAGATATCCTACTATTCGTGTGAATGGAGAATTAGTTGCGCTTACCAAGAAGCAACTGCTCACTCCGGAAATTGCCGAAGGGCTTGTCAGTGCGCTCATTCCGGCGGGGCGTAAAGAAGAATTTTTGCGTAAACGCTCGATCGATTTTTCGTATCAACATGCGGAGCAAGCGCGTTTTCGCGTAAACTCATTTTTTTATAGTGGCTTTATGGGCGCGGCGTTGCGTCTTATTCCAGTACATATTCGCACCATAGAAGATCTGGGAGTACCACAAATTCTCAAAGAGTTTACCTTGCGCGAACAGGGGTTCTTTCTGATTGCGGGACCTACAGGACACGGAAAATCCACCACACTTGCCGCGCTTATTGACTTAATCAATCATACTCGCGCTGAACACATTGTCACCATCGAAGATCCAATTGAATATATGTTCACACAGGATCGTTCGGTAATTTCTCAGCGTGAAATTGGCATCGACGCGGCTGACTTTTCAAGCGCCCTGCGCGCAATGTTTCGACAAGATGTGAATGTAGGAATGATCGGAGAAATGCGCGACCCTGAAACCATGTCGGCGGCGGTGACTGCCGCAGAAACCGGGCACCTTATCTTTTCGTCTCTGCACACAAACTCGGCATCGCAAACTATCGACCGTATTTTGGATAGTTTCCCGGGGCATCAGCAACAACAAATTCGCGCGCAACTTTCCGCCACACTGATTGGTATTTTTTCTCAGCGCCTTGTACCGCGCATATCAGGCGGACTCATTCCTGCATACGAACTCTTAATTGCAAATTCAGCGGTTCGTAACTTAATTCGCGAGGGGAAAACACATGAAATTCCTATGGTGATTGATACAAGCTCTCAAGAAGGAATGGTCAGCCTCAATCGTTCACTCGTCGAGCTTGTGAAGCGCGGAGACGTATCACTGGAGCACGCGGTTAATTACAGCTTGAAGCCCGACGAATTTAAGCTACTTTTGCGTTAATTATTCTGTATGTTGTTTAACTACAAGGTGCGCACTACTGACGGCGCTCTCCGAGAGGGTCAGTTAGAGGCCGTTTCGATGGAAGCGGCAATTGAAGGATTGCAGCGTCGAAATTTTATTGTGGTAAATGTTGTACCCACGGGATCCGAGGGTGGACTCGCCGCGCTCCTCGGCATTTCGCTTGAGCGTGTCAGTAACCGTGACATTGTGCTTGTATCACGCCAGCTCGCGACACTCTTTGAGGCAAAAATCCCCGTACTGGAAGCGCTCAAAACTATGTCTGGGGAAGTAGAAAAAGACACCATTCGCACTATTCTTCAGCAGGTACTTGAAGATATTCAGGGCGGCCAACCCATGTCCGCAGCCATGACTAAACACCCGAAACTCTTCTCTGATTTCTATGTCAATATGGTGCGATCCGGAGAAGAGTCCGGGAAGCTTGGTAATGTATTTAATTATCTCGCCGACTACTTAGAGCGCCAGTATGAGTTGCAGACAAAGGCACGAAATGCGCTGGTGTATCCCGCATTCATTATGTTTGCGTTCATGATTGTGATGGTACTCATGCTTACGATTGTGATTCCAAATCTTGCGAGCATATTTAAAGAGCAAAATGTCGAGCTTCCTATATACACGCGCATTGTGATAGGTGCAGGAGATTTTTTCCGATCCTTTTGGATTGTTATTTTTGCGCTTACCGGAATTGGCGGATCGGTACTGTGGCGATTTGTGCACACGCCGGCGGGGCGTCTTGCATGGGAACGATTTGTACTCGCGCTTCCGATCATTGGAAATTTACAGAAAAAAATCTACATGGCGCGTTTCTGTGACAACTTACAAACACTACTTTCCGCCGGAGTTCCCGTTCTACGCGCACTTGAAGTGACTGCATCGGTGATCGGAAGTGTGGTGTACCGAGATATTGTGGTTGAAGCGATAGAAGCGGTGAAGGGAGGGTCTACGATATCAGATTCACTCGCACGCCACGCCGATATCCCAGTGCTCGTCACCCAAATGATGCGCATTGGAGAAGAAGCGGGGAAAATTAACACTATGCTTGAGTCCCTCTCACGATTTTACCGACGAGAGGTGGACTCGCTTGTGGAAAACTTTGTTTCCATCATTGAGCCCGCTCTGATTCTCGTGCTTGGAGGGGGAGTGGCCTTTCTTGTGGCCGCAGTACTACTTCCACTCTACAGCCTGGGAACATCGTTCTAAAATCAGCCAATAACTTAGAGCTAGTAGCTGATAGGGTGCAGCTCTATTTGATCTAGTGTTTTTATGATCTCGTGCTCTTGTGTTTTTATGTTCTTATGATTTCATGCCCGTGTGTTTTTATGATTTTAATGCTCTCCCGATTTTATGGTCGGATCCAGCCATCTAACAGCTTTTTCATAATACACATGATTGTATTGACACATAGATTATCTTAAGGTAATCTTTCTGTATGAAAACAAACATCATCAATCTCAAATCACTTCGTGAAAATATTGCCGCCTATGCTTCTCGCGTTGCGCGTGGCGAGGAGTTTGTAGTGATGCGACGTTCGAAAGCGCTTTTTAAAATTTCTCCTGTGGATGCATGGGGCGACGACGGAGTGTGGGAAGCAGTTATGGATTTTCGTGAAGTATCAAAAAGTGGCGTTCGTGCGCATGATGTGTTAAAGACGCTCCAGAAGATCGATGGATAAAATCGAGAAATTTCTTCGCAAACTACGAAAATCTGAGCGCGCCCATATTGCTCGTGTGCTTCAGGCCATACTTTCAGGTTCCTTTGAGTCTCTGGATATTAAGCGCCTCAAGGGGAAGAGGCAGTATTATAGGATACGCGTAGGCGATATTCGGATTATTTTTACATTTTCGGGGGCTGATTATTATGTAATTTCAATAGATCGTCGAAGCGAAAAGACTTATAAGGACTTGTAATCTCTCGTGCTCTCGTGCTCTCGTGCTCTCGTGCTCTCGTGCTCTCCCCCTCCCAGCTATTAGCTCCAAGCTCACAGCTGCACCGCGTTGTCCACACCCCATTTTTTCCTTATTTCGTAAGGAAGTATAATAGGGAAGTACGCACACATAACTGGTCGAGAATATACTACTTAACTCAATTTATATTATTAGGTCGTTTATCATTATCAATAAACAAATATATGTTTAAAAATCGTTCAACAAAAGGTTTCACCCTCATTGAACTCCTCGTCGTTATCGCCATCATTGGTATCCTCGCAGGAGTAGTGCTCGCTTCGCTCAATACTGCACGTGATAAAGCAGCGGATGCCGCTGTGAAGGCACAGATGTCAGGTGCTCGCGCTCAGGCTGAGCTTTTCTACGACAGCAACGGAAATAGCTACGACGCAACTTCTGGTACTGACTTAGTTACTGACCTTACAGATGTATGTAGTCCAGCAGGTTTGGCGGGTGGCGTAAGTGGAATAAACGCAATTGTGTTAGCAGCTGCAAAGAGCGGATACGGTAGTACTGCCCTTGTGGGATTTGACGACGCACTCACGACAAACGCCACTGTTGGAACCATGTCTTGTAACTCACTTGCTAATGGGACAGCTTATGCAGCAGAAGTAAAGCTTAAAACCTCTGTGGGATTCTTTTGTATAGATTCATCAGGTAAATCACAAGTTAATGCCACTGCAGGGCTAGGGCTAGCAGCTGACGTTGACTGCACAATATAAGGGTTTAGAGAGTTTTGTTTCCAAACAAGGAGGGGGAGCGCGTTGCACACCCCTCTTTGTTGTTTTTAATAATTACCAAAGTAGTAGAAAGAATCGCGACTCAGAGCCCGTGCCTATATTAAATATTTTTATACCCAAATGCTGGTATTAATGTCTGGTATTAATCTGTTATAATCCAAGCATGTTCTCATCAGTTCGAAAATTTGGGTTCACCCTGATTGAGCTGTTAATTGTAATTTCCATTATTGGTATATTATCAGGGATTGTCCTGACTTCTCTTAACTCTTCGAGAACACGTGCCTCCGACGCGAGCATTAAAGAAAATCTTGCAAGTATTAGAAGTCAAGCGGCAATAAATTATAATGGGTGTCACGTTGCCGAGGGTGGTAGTTGCAGTTCGGTTGCTATATTTTCTGCAGGCACATGTGCTCCAACCGCCGATACGATTTTTTCGGACAGCAAAATTATCGCTATGATCACAGCCGCTGGAAATGCATATAACGGACAAGGTTTGTCTTCTGCCACACGTTGCTCTCAAACAGTCGCTGGTGGAGCTTGGGCCGTCGCAGTACCACTAAAAACTTCTCTCGCCGGTGTACTTGGCTTGGAGGGTTTGGACGACGGTCAGCCCGACGCGTGGTGTGTTGATAGTGTTGGGCGGAGCCAGCCCGTTGAGTACAAGGCATTCCAAGTGGAGAATCTTACCGAGGTGATTGATGCCGGAGATGCTTGTGTGACCTCTTAAGTTAACGAGCAAAGGGAGAGTACGCTCTTTACTTTTTGTTTCAATTCTGGCATTCTGTGTTAGAAAACAAGCGGGCAATGCTCGTGGGAGGATAGTATGTTGAAAACATTGGTAATTACCCTTGCGCTGTTGGCGCTTTCTTTTTCGGCGTCTGCAGACATGTTAAGCGGTGGAGACCGATGTCTCGTTCGTAAGATCGAGTCATCGGGTAGATACGCGCAGTGTTTGCTCAAAACAGACGCTCGCGCACTTCGGACGGGCGATCAACCGGCGGAGTACGAAAAGTGCTTTCGTCAGTTTGAGCTCACGATGGGTCTCGCAGACGCCGCTGGCAAAGGTGGGTGTGCGAACGAAGGGGACTACTCTACGGTAGGACCGTTCATCAACGACAGCATGTACGATGTCGTTACTTTGCTCACCAGTGGATCGTTTGCGTCGTGCGGAGACGCAGTGATCAACAACTACGAGCTCTGCGATGGCGCAGATCTTGGTGGGCTCACCTGTCTCGATTTCGGTTTCGTCTCCGGCACGCTTGGCTGCACGGCGGGATGCACCTTCGACTTTACGGGGTGCACCGCCACAACCTGCGGCAACGGTTCCGTGAATGCGGGCGAGCAGTGCGACGGCGTAGCGCTTGGCGGAGCGACGTGCGCATCGCTTGGCTATATTGGCGGCGCGCTTTCATGCACGAGTCTTTGTGCATACGATGTGAGCGGGTGCTCGATGTCCGTGTGCGGAAACGGCTCACTCGACGGTTACGAGCAGTGTGACGGCGCCTCTCTCGGAGGATCGACATGTTCAAGTCTTGGATTCGCGGGTGGTAGCTTGAGCTGTAGTCCCGGGTGTTCATACAACCTGTCTGGATGTTCCGCGCCGGTATGTGAGTGCGGTGACGGCGCCATTGCTGGAGATGAGGAATGCGATACTGGTAATCTTGCCGGTGAGACGTGTATTACGCTCGGATACGGCGGCGGAACGCTTTCTTGTGCGCCCGGATGCATTTTCGACGAAAGCAGATGCTACGCATCTCGGTTTACCGATCTTGGTACGACGATCGTCGATAACGAGACCGGGCTCGAGTGGGAGAAACTAGCGAATGACGGTTCAATTCACGATTACACACAGACCTACTCGTGGGTGAATGCGTCAGGGGTAAAAATTACCACTCTGAATTCATCTACGTTTGCCGGCCACAGTGATTGGCGGCTTCCCACCTCACACGAATTGATGGGAATCGTCGACCAGAGTATCGCGAATCCCGCCGTATTCTCCGAGTTCAATTCGAGCTGCGTAGGAGGATGCACCTCTGCAGCTTGTAGCTGCACGACGAGCAATGGATACTGGACGTCTGCGACTTATGCGCTAGATGCATTGCGAGCATGGTACGTAGCGTTCGGGGCTGGAGGAACCGCGCTCAATACCAAGACCACCTCACTTTTTGTTCGTGCGGTGCGAACAGTTCAATAACGGTTTACAAAAGAACCACAACCAAGGGGCTCCCAACGGGAGCCCCTTTTTCTTTATTAACTTGTTTTATTGGTCACTTTTCCTACTGCAAACGGCTGCGCGGCCGCGCAGCCGTTTGCAGTAGACCTCTTACTGTCCATCTTCAATATCGCGAGTTTTCTTCTATATCGTGGGTTTTTTCCAATGCAATTCAACTTCACGAAAGTTATGAGCGATAGATGTGTGTGAATTTTCAATGCACAGTATTCAAAATATTCTCCGGCGCATCGGGTATAATATAAAGCATGCTCAGTGCTATCTATTTTTTTGCATTTATCTTTGGCATAGGAGTCGGCAGTTTTTTGAATGTGGTGTCGTTGCGACTACGCACGAGTGAGTCAATTGTGCGAGGGGAGTCGAAATGTCTTTCATGTAGCGCGCGACTCAAAGCGATTGATTTGATTCCGGTGGTGAGCTTTTTGATGCTCCGTGGAAGATGTCGCCACTGTGGATCGAAATTCTCGTGGCAATATCCCATTGTGGAAGTACTCACGGGGGCGCTTTTTCTACTCGTTGCATGGAGGAGTGGTGCGGCTATGTTTATTGCCGACAATATGAATGCTGGCCTTGGCGTAACTAATTCGCTGTTTTCATTGTATGACGTACTTCCTTCTGTTGCCGCACTTTTTGCCGCATTAACGGTGATGGCTGTTGGTGTGGTACTTTCCATTTACGACATTCGGCACAAAATTATCCCCGATGTACTGAATGCGCTACTTGCAGTTGCGGGAGGCATCTATGCATTGGTGGTACATGATCTTTCCAGACTTTTCTCATTGGAGCCATCCATGACTTTTTCTATTGCGGTGCTTGCCGCTGGATTTTTCTGGTTCTTATGGGCGATTTCGAAAGGTACATGGATGGGTTTAGGGGATGCAAAATTGGTGTTTGGGATTTCACTATTCTCCGGCCCACTCCTGACGCTTGTTTCTTTACTCCTCGCATTTTGGATCGGTGCAATTTGGGGGATTATATTTTTACTCGCCGGTTCATATAGTCGAAAAACTCAAATTCCTTTCGGCCCATTTCTCATTGCAGGCACCATCATTGCCTTTGCTTTTGGGTACTCACTAGTGGAGTGGTATACTACAACCATAGCTACGCTCCTCACATGAATCAAAAAGGGGAATATATTTTGGTTGCCGTTACCGTGATACTGATTGCTGCCGCAGGGATTGTTTTTTTTGATACCTCACTTCGTTCTCGAGTCATTAGACAATCTGCCGAGCCATCTGCGACCAACTCTCAACAATTGGAAAATGATATTGTAGCGACCACACAGTCGCAGGGACCAGTCAAAGTGACTATTGATTTTGGTGACGGCACCGTCGTTGAATCAACCAGGGATACTACAGAACCACTCGATGCAAGAGAAGTGGTATATCTTGCCGCGGTTTCGAACAAATTTTCTGTGCGTGCGGGAGAAAAATTCTTGCCCATCGCGATTGGAGAGACAGCAAATGAGGAGCAAGGAAAGTCCTGGACGCTGTATATTAATGGCAGGTCGGTAGATTCTCTGGAACGCGTATCAGTAAAATCTGGCGATGTACTGACGTTGAAATATGAATAGGGAGCAATTTTTTTTAGGAAAGAAACACTGCACGAACGACAAGGATTTATCCCGCACTACTTTTGATCACCGAAACAATAACAATATACTCGACGTGTCTGCAATTGCCACACATACTGATCACACAAGACTTTTAAGGATCAAAAGTAGTGCGGGATTTACCCTTCTCGAAATGCTTATTGCGCTTGGCATTATTGTGATCCTCACCTCAATCTCCATGGAGAGCATCACCAAATCACGAAGCCAGACCGCACTCAACCAAACCGCGCAGGAATTAACATTATTGTTACGCGAGGTGCAACAAAAGGGGATTAGCGTTTCTGCAATAAAGGCAAGTAACAACCGGACTTTTTATCCCGCATACGGTTTACGTGTGAATGTAGACAATCTGACCGAGCAAAAAAAAGTGACAATATTTCCCGACTTTCCGCCAAACAGAGCAGACGGGGATGGGGATGGAGTTGCAGATTCAACGGAAGTGGGTGATATGCGCATGAACACCACAGGAACGTATGAGGAAGACATCATTCCTCCGTATAATCTCAACTCACGGGTCATTATTACGGCGGTGAAATATGATAATGGTGGTACGCCCACGGATATTCCGGGTAAAGAGCTCAATATTATTTATCACCGCCCGGATCCAACGGTGTATTTAACTCAAACTGGTGGGAGTCAGCTCAGTAGTGGTAACGCACAGCACGCATGGATTTGCCTGACCACAACGGATAACGCAAATTTGAAAAGAAAAATCGATATTTGGAAAACAGGACAGATCAGCCTAGCGACCAGCGCAGGCGCAAACAATGATTGTC
>CAYHYZ010000022.1:0-12314 GCA_964360995.1 uncultured Candidatus Saccharibacteria bacterium | reverse complement strand
GAAATAAATTCCTTCACGGTTTTCACAGTGGGTCCTCCAGAGGTACAGGTTTGTCTGTATGATGCAAAAGAAACAGATATACGTCAAAAAACCGCAAGCGCTTTCTCCCCATCAATTCATCTGAAACTCTTCTGCGCAATGCGGAGGGTGAGGGATTCGAACCCTCGAAGGCTGTAACACCTTACACGCTTTCCAAGCGTGCGCACTCGACCGCTATGCGAACCCTCCGCACTGGGCAGAAGAATCTTTGTCATATCATAGGATTGCGACTTGTACTCACATCAAGATTTGAACAATTCGGGAACAAGCGAGTTTACCACGTACACAGCAACGCTGTTGTACTGTGGCGCACTAGACCACTATGCGACCCCTCCCCGCCAAAAATACTCGGCACAACTGTTTTGATAAAAGTACTATTGTCGCAAGACGGTGGAATAAACCACTATCCGACGCCTCCGAATACCAAAACAGTATACAATTATTACTCTACTTTCAATACAGCAACCGTGTTGGTCTCACCTACCGCGCCAACAACCCTTCCAGTCACAAATACCGCCACGTCCCCTGCGTGCGCAATTTTTTCACGCTTTAGATACCGAAATGCAAATTTTTCGATATCTCCGATTGTGCGAATTTTTGGAAACACCACACTATGTACTCCCCACACCAGCGTGAGTCTGCGCGCAACGGAAATATCGCTTGCGATTGCAATAATGGGGGTAGCGGGGCGGAACATTGCGGAGGCTCGCGCAGAATGCCCTGTCGTGGTGCCCACTAGAATGATTTTTGCGTTTAATTGTTTCGCAATATATTTCGCCGCGCGCGATACCGCAATGTTCACCATGCCTGCCTCTTCATCGAGTGGTAAGCGATAGGATTTGCCGTGCGTTTCTGTTTCAGCAAGAATCTTTCGCATGATGGTCACCGCCTCAATGGGATGTTTACCCGATGCGGTCTCTGCGGAAAGCATAACTCCATCTGCACCATCGTATACTGCGTTTGCAACGTCGCTCACTTCTGCGCGCGTCGGAATACTATTTTTCGTCATAGACTCAAGCATTTGCGTTGCCACAATCACCGGCTTCATTGCGGCGCGGGCGCGTTCAATAATTTCTTTTTGGCGTACGGGAAGTTGCCACAATGGCGTTTCAATACCAAGATCTCCGCGTGCAACCATAATGGCATCAAGATTTTTAATTGCTTCCGGACGTTCAATTTTTGCGATGAGCTTAATGGGAGCGCCTTTCAGCATACGGCGCGCTTCTTTCATATCTGCGGCGTTTCGTACAAATGACACCGCGAGATAATCGAGTTTTTCCCGTATCGCAAATTGAATTGCCTCTTTGTCGCGCTTCTCAAAAATATTCACGCGTAACTTTAATTGAGGAACATTGATGCCCTTATTCGAAAAAAGTGTCCCTCCACGAAGCACGCGACAAATAAATCGCTTCCCCTTTCCATTCACTCGGCGACAGCTGAGAATTTCAAGCAAAATACTCCCGTCATCCAGAAACACCTGACTGCCACTGATTGCTCCCTTCTCAAAAATAGGAGAAGGCACTGGAATACGCCCGTCGGCATATTCGGTCGCATTGGTATCGAGTGTGACCACTTCATCATCGCGCAAAAGGACTCCTTCAATCGGCATTTTACCAATGCGCATTTTGGGACCCTGCAAATCTCCTACAATACCAATATGTTTGCCAAGCGACTTTTCAACTAAACGAATTTTCTTAATCATTTCTCTGTGATGCTCCAGTGTGCCATGCGAAAAATTCAGACGTGCGGCGTTTGCTCCAGCTGAAAATAGCTCCTTCAATTTTTTAGGAGTACTGGTTGTAGGACCTACGGTTACCAATATTTTGGTTTTGCTATTCATGTGTTTTAACGAAGACTTGATTATGTTGGACACCATTCAGAAAATCAAGGGTTGTTCATCATTTTGACTTTCATGTGCTTTTTTGGTTCCATACTGTCGAAGCACACCGAGGAGGAAACATATGAAACTTATGAATAAGTTGCCCACGGAACTTCATCTCCTAATGGGCACCTCGTCAGATCTCAAGTCCGCGATATTGGTACCCAATCCTCCAGCATATGAGGTGTTGGCGCGCACCGTGAAGAAAGGAGAAATCCACGTCGAACGAGAGGGCAAATCTTCTATCTCTGTGCCCATTGTGGCGCGAGAGTATATTCGAGACGGAGGACGGGATGATCTTCCGAGAATAAAAGGGGTTGGATACATCGTCAGTCGCGATGCCGCGGAAGCGTTCGCCCAAGAAGGCAGATACGACGACATCTATTTTATTCCCCATCCTATCGGCAGTGAAAAAGCATACGTCAGCGAACTGTGCCAATTCGCCAGAACCTAAGAGCAAAGCGCCCTCCATGCGGAGGGCGCATTTTTATTTTCCAGCATTGCGAAGTGCGGCAATGCGATCAGCAATGGGTGGGTGGGTGGCAAATAAATTTGCAAACCAGTGGCGGCGCCCTGATGTTTCTACGTGCTCCGGGTCATCAAGCCACACATGATTCACCGCATTATTCGTGTGCAAAAGTGGACGATCATATTTCGCAATTTTTGCAAGCGCGTTCGCAAGTCCATCGGGATAGCGCGTAAGCAACGCGCCAGACGCGTCGGCGAGAAACTCCCGCTTGCGAGAAATAGCTAGTTGCATCAGCTTTGCAATCATCGGAGAAAGTATCGCGAGTACTATCCCCACTAATAGTAAGATCCCTGCTCCACCATTTTTTCTATCTCCCCCATTGCCCCGATGCCAAAGTGCTCGCAAAAACCAATCTGAAATCAGCGCAATGAATCCGACAAGCACCACTGCAACAGTAGAAACTAAGATGTCCCTATTCCCCACATGCGAAAGCTCATGCGCAATCACTCCTTCTAGTTCAGTTTGATTTAAAATTTGCAAAAGTCCCGTTGTCACCGCAATTGCTGCGTGCTCCGGATCTCTGCCCGTGGCAAACGCGTTTGGCGCAGGATCGCGCACGACATACACCTGCGGTTTTGGAAGCCCAGCGGTAATTGCGAGATTATCGACGATACGATTCAGCTCGAGAAATTCCGTTCCATCTGCTGGCACCGCATGAGTAGATGCAATGACAATTTTATCGGAATACCAGTACGACGTGATACTCATGAGAATGCTTACCATCACCGCAATTGGCAGTAGTACCGGGGTGTCGAGTAAATATGAAAATACCCATCCAATGCCGATAACTACAATGAAAAATATGGTGAATAACGCCCACGTTTTATGAATATTCTGATCTTGATGTGTGTAGAGTGTAGCCATGTGATAGCTGATAGCTTAAAGGTTATAGCTTAATAAAACAAAATGTAAATCCGGAAATCACATTATGAAGCACCACCACCTCCACCGCCCCCTCCACCACCAGCACCACCGCCTCCGCCTGCTGCGCCGGTGCCTGTACTCGAGGAAAATGAAGAAGCAAAACTCGCACTAAACGCACCCGTGAATGCGGTGGCGGAAAAGGAAGGTGAAAATCCTCCACTTCCTATAAATGCGTGTGACCCCTGATACCACTGTGGGGGCGACATGGTGACCCCACTAAATGCACGTGCCCATTTCTTTTCAACGCCAAAAATCATTGCGTACGGAAGAAATTTTTCAAATGTCTGTGGAGTGAGATTTTGCATGCGATGTTTTTCGGCAGTCTCCAAATACAGTATAAAGCCCAATAATTTTCTGCGAAGCTCAGTTCCTGTCGCGTTCAATATTTTTCTATAATGCACACTGTAGATTATGGAGATAATCAGAAAGAATGTAGTAAAACCCATCCAAAATAACTTTTGATTGATAGCCTCTATTTTTGATACAAATATAAACATCAGAATTCCAAGACAGAGCTGTGCAATGATCCAAGCCGCACGATGTTTTTTTGGAGAACGTATAAAGACGTTGTGGTCAGCGTCTGTCTCCTCTTCTGCCTTCTGCTTGACTCCAGTAAAAGCGAGTGCATATGCGCTTTGTTTTTCACTATTTGCAGCTCGTAAATCCTTTGTCGAAAACACTCTACTACCTTCAAATAACACTTCCATCACGTGCTGTTCATACTCTTCAAGACGACTGACGTCTACGCTGTCATTTTTTGTTACCACATAATCTTTTTTTAAGAATGGATTTTTTCTCACCTGAAATTGTGTGGCGAGCACCAGCAGCAGCACTCCTGCAAAAAGCGCCTTGCTCACTGGTGTCGTAGCAGCAAAGTACCCAAGCGCAATAAACGATACGACCAATAGTGCGCCAAAAATAATTGATAGAAAGCCTTGCAGTGGTGCGCGCGTTTGTTCTTCGCGAATTGAGAGGTATCCTCTCACTGCAAGATCAATAATAGTTGCTGGCCACGTACGTTGTGATAACTTTTCATGCACTACCAATTCCGCCATTGCGGGTCGTAAATTTTGGGGTGGCTCATATTCAGGAACTATTACCAAGTCTCCGCGACCCTCTTTGCTATACCTCCACACAAATGGAAACGCGCAGCCAATCAAAAATAACAGCAACGATATCCAGATGAATATATTCGAAACAAAGAAATCCATCCAATACGCTTCGCGCGAAACAATGCCCTTTGGAAAACCAAAGGCAACGGTCACATCTCCACCTGCGGAAATATTCTCCGCGGCATACGTCGCGCGATCGGCGCCCACGATTTCTGTGACACCTTGCCCACTCGAGGTGTAGATTGATGTCTGTAAATTCCCATCATCCTGTACAGCATATGGAAGTATTACCTTGGCAGTAACAAGATCGATGGGTACCTCATAATCGGTAAATACATTCCAGTAGAGCTCGTCGTGATTCTCATAGAAAGCGAGTGCGCCGTGCACGGTGTATTCAATAGTCCATGTGCGACGTTGCGCGCCGTTGTGATACCATTCAATATTTGTGGCCCCTAAACCTTGTGAATACGTATATGTATTCCAACTTGATGGCGTTGTTTTGTCGAGCTTTATAAATGAATACTGTAACACCTCCCCTGTGATGGCATCTCTGACAGTAATATCTGAAATTGATCCAATATTCTTGTGAGAGATATTGCGATATCCTTGGTGATATTCACCATCGAATTCGTACGACAGCGTCTCGCTTACGCGTACCGTGGAATCTTCTTGTACGAGTAGTTCAACATCAATCGTATTGATTGCGTATGATCGCGCATGCGCAGTAGTAGTAAACACAAACACACCAAAAACAATGGCCAGCGCTGTAACAAGTGTTCCTGAGAGGAACCTATGCATTGGGATTTAGAATTTTACTTCAACCGGTGCGGTTTCTTTTTCGTCAGCGTCGAAGAATGGCTGCTGGGTAAACCCAAACATTCCTGCGATGAGATTTGATGGAAATTGCTCCACTTTGTTATTCATCTCTTGCACGGTGCCGTTATAGAATCGGCGCGCTGCCTGAATTTTGTTTTCTGTGTCAGAAAGTTCACGCTGAAGTTCAAGGAAGTTCGTGTTTGCCTTAAGATCAGGGTAGCTCTCCGAGAGCGCAAACAATTTTCCAAGCGCTTGAGAAAGTCCCGCTTCCGCAGATTGCATTGCTCTCAAATTTTCTGCAGTGAGCTTTGAGGGATCGAGGTGCATTGAGGTCGCACGTGAACGAGCAGAGATAACCGCATCGAGCGTTCCTTGTTCGTGCGTTGCATATCCTTTCACGGTACTCACAAGATTTGGAATCAAATCGTACCGACGCTTGAGTTGCACTTCGATATCTGACCATGCTTCGCGCACTCGGTTGCGGAATTTAATCAGTCCGTTGTACACGGCAATCACCCACCCCACGAGCACCGCAAGAATCCCTAAAATAATGTATGAAATTTGCATATGAATTGGGTCTTTATAATGAAGAAATTATAGCATAATGCAACAGTAAATCCACTACTAATCTACTATTGCTTGACAGTCCCGTAGATTTTGCCTATACATAACCCAGATAAACTCCCGGAGGTAGTTATGGAAGAAGTAGAGCGTCGCAACTGGATCGCGCATCTGGAAGAAATTAAAAAGCTCTTAGAGGAATATCACCCCAACAACGCAGTGCACATTTACACTAAAGAGGGATATTCCATTACTGTTGTTACTATCGATGAGGTCGGATTGGATTTCATTGAAGTCACCGTTAACACATCATTTGAAAATGGGGAATTCATTGAATCACGCCTCATTCCGTTCTCACAGATTGAGTGGGTCTCGAAAGATAAGCGATTTTTCTATGTCACTGAATCGGAATGAGAGGAACCAAAAGCCGCCCCGAGCGTAGTCGAGGGGCGGCTTTTCCATTTCTTAGACATTCTTGAACGGAGTTGGACTCCTTTCATACCACCTTGTTCTAAAAGGCGCACATAACCAAAACACCAAATGTCGGACATCCGACATTTGGTGTTTTTACTTCCCTATCAGCTCTCAGCTACGAGCTCTCAGCTCCGAGCGGTGTTAACCCCGACGCACACTTGGTCGGGGTTGTAGCGGCATATAGTCGCTACGCTCCTTATGCCGCTCAATAGTCCATTCCCATTCCGCCCATTCCGCCGGTTGGCGGACCAGCGGGCGGATTTTTCTCAGGAATATCCGCAATTGCGGCTTCTGTGGTAAGAAAAATTGCTGCGGCGGACGCGGCGTTCATGAGCGCAGAACGCGTCACTTTTGTCGGATCAATAACTCCGCTTACCATCAAATCTTCATATGCATTGGTTGCGGCGTTGTATCCCTCATTTCCTTTTCGCTTCAACACCTCACCCACCACAACTGGACCTGCAACTCCTGCGTTCTCCGCAATTTGCCACACCGGTCTTTCCAGAGCCTTTCGGACGATTTCTACTCCGATACGTTCATCGCGCATATTGTCTTCGGTAATTCCTTTGAGCATTTCATCGAGCACTGGAACTGCGCGAAGTAGTGCAACTCCTCCGCCTACAACAACTCCCTCCTCAATTGCCGCCTTTGTTGCAGATACCGCGTCTTCAATGCGATGCTGTTTTTCTTTTTGTTCAACTTCCGTTGCCGCACCCACACGAATGATGGCAACGCCTCCCATGAGTTTTGCATAACGCTCCTGTAACTTCTCTTTGTCGAATTCTGACGTAGAGTCTTCAATTTGTCGCTTGATTTGCTGTGCACGCTTTTCGATTTCATCTTTTGCACCCTTTCCACCAACAATCGTAGTATGTTCTTTTGTTGCGATGACCTTCTCTGCCTCGCCAAGCATATTCAGCTCTGCACTTTCAAGCTTGATGCCAACTTCATCGGAAATCACGCGACCTCCGGTGACCGTTGCAATATCTGCAAGCATTTCCTTCTTGCGATCTCCATATCCTGGCGCTTTCACCGCAAGCGTGTGGAATGTGCCACGCAGTTTGTTTACGACCAGTGTCGCGAGTGCTTCACCTTCGATATCGTCTGCGATGATGACTAATTCTTTACGTCCTGTTTGTGCTACTTTTTCGAGCAACGGGAGAAGATCCGAAAGCGCGGTAATTTTCTTATCTACAATAAGAATCATTGCATTTTGATAGACCGCTTCCATACGATCGGCATTCGTAATCATGTACGGACTTACATATCCTTTATCAAACTGCATTCCTTCTACAACTTCGTGTGACACGTCAAATGTTTGGGACTGCTCTACAGTCACGACGCCGTCTTTTCCTACCATTTGCAGTACCTCGGCAATTTTTTCTCCAATCACCGGATCATTTGCAGAAATAGTTGCAACGTGGCGCAAGTCTTCTTTCTTACTCACTTCAATTGGTTTTGATACTTTTTTGAGATGCGTAAGTACCGCTTCTGTTGCGCGCTCAATACCACGACGAATGCCCATCGGATTTGCGCCTGCGGTAATATTGCGCAGACCCTCATGAATCATTGCTTGTGCAAGAATGGTTGCAGTGGTGGTGCCGTCTCCCGCAACGTCATTTGTTTTCGATGCAACTTCTTTCACGATTTCCGCTCCCATGTTTTCGATTTTGTCTTCGAGTTCAATGTCTTTTGCAATGGTTACGCCATCATTCGTAATGGTGGGTGCACCATAGCTTTTTTCGAGCACCACATTTCGCCCCTTTGGACCGAGGGTAATGCGCACCGCGTTTGCGAGTTTATCAACGCCCGCCTTGAGGCGTTCACGTGCTGCTTCGTTAAATACAATTTGTTTTGCCATATTTTCCTAAAATTATGTAGTAATTTTAGCTGAAAATATGAGCATCCCACGTAGTCTCTGAAGGAGCACTACCGCGGGAGACCCATATGTTAGCTAGTCTTCAATTATTGCAAGGATATCCTCACCCTTTGCAATGAGTAATTCTTTTCCATCTACCTTCACTTCGGTTGGTCCGTATTTCGAAAACAACACTTTCTGACCAATCTTGTACGAAAACGGTACAAGCTTCCCGTCTTTCAGCATTTTTCCTTCACCAAGAGCAACAATACGCCCCTGCTCTGGACGATCCTTGTCGGCGGTTTCTGGAATAATAATACCTGACTTTGAAGTGCCCATTTGCTCTGCGCGATCGATCGGCTCTATGAGCAAGCGATCTCCTATTGGTTTAATCTGCATGACCGTAAAAATTAACTGAATAATATGTAATAACTCTCGATTTAGCACTCCCAACTCACGAGTGCTAATGACATTATATGCATCTCTGCACTCAAGTCAAGATGAAATCCCACACCATCCGCCAACTGGCGGATGGTGTGGGATTTAAAGAAAAGCCCCCGCAACACTTACGCACCGCGGGGCTGTTACATGGGATGCGTGCACTATTGCTGATCCCATGGTGATTGAGGGTAGTTTGCGGATTACACTGCTGCAGCAAAAACATCAGAGGTGAGCCTTAAGAGGCTTTTTAGCTGATGGCAAACTCAAACGACGCTCCCCTTGCTCTAAAATCTGTGCTACTCGCGAAGTTGTAAGGTTAAGTTTCTTTCCAAGCTGCATCAATGTGAGGCGCTCATAGCCTGCTATCCCATAGCTATGCATCACGACGAAGCGCGTGCGCGGAGAAAGTTTGTCGCACGTCTGTAATATTGCGGTTTCAAGCTCTTTTTGTATTGCGCTGTCTTCCAAAGATACACCTATCAGGGTGGGATCCGTCGAGCCCTTCTCAAGTTGTAGGAGATCTTCCGAGGACAAGGTAAATGCTTGTCGATTGTCCGCTAAACTGCCGTACGCCTGAGAGTCAGAAAAGAGATCTTCGGGATCTGCGTACAATACGGCGGCTATTTTTAAGACAGCGTCTTTCCAGACACACTCGCCGTCTCTTCCTTTGCGCTTTGCGGGAATTTTCATACCGACGAGGGCAGAAAAATGACCACAAGTAATCCCCGCTTTTTTACACAATTCCTTTTGAGTAGAAATGCCGCAAGCCTCCATTCGTGAAAGTATGAGATTGTTTCTCACCCTTACTTCAACACGAATGTCGTGTGTTTTTCCTTCGTGCATGGAAAACTACCTCCCAATTTTCATGTTCAAAGATCAATGTGGAATTTCACACACATTCTACTGAAAAAACATATTTTGTCAAGATTAATTTCAACCACTTTCCGGTGATAAAAAGAAAGGCCGAAAGCACCTCATGGTGCTTTCGGCCTGTTGAATTCTCCCACAACACTCGCACTCGAGTGGGATGACTTACGAGCGCTTACTTGCGGAAGATGTCCCTCTCCTCCTATTAGTCAAACGATCCGCATGCAGGATGTGGAACACCTGCATGCCGAGCACCTCTTCCATCATCAGACATTGATGATCATAGTGCTCCGACCCCTCCTGCTGTACCAGCGCAAGCGCGATAATCGCTACCGATTCCATGTATCGCATGAGAGCGGTATCGCGACTTTCGCACTCAGCCCAGTACGGATGGCGGTTGTTGAAGCAAAGGAGGCCCTGCGTTCGATCGAACTCATACACCTTCCTGGTAGGAAGCGAATCGTTCATGAATGTCAGGCCGGTACTCGTGCCGCGCGCAACGGGACGTCGCTTCCCTTGGGGTCCAGCCACAGTAGTGGAATGATGCCCCATGCGCTCTTTGGGATGTCCGGACGAACCGTTCGAAGAAGGGTTAGATCCCTCTTCTTTCGATGATCCGGATCCGCCACCAGTCGATTTCTCTTTGAACGGTCGCGCGCGTTGCGACGGATTCTCCGTGTGATGCGCACCTATGGTCCCTACTTTGAAAAGATCATAGATACTCTGCCACTGTGGCTGCCGAAGCATTTCCTCTATGGCGCGCATCGAGCGAAGACCCAACGCTTGATAGCGCTCGTCCCGCACTTCGGATCGAGCCTCATCCAACTCCTTCAAACCAACTTCCTCGAACCAGGTACGAAGACAAACAAGAAAATCGAGTAGCGCGTCATTCGGTTCGAAGCGCTTTCGATCGGGATGAAGGGAAATCTTCTTACCAAGAATCTCTCCCTCGAACACGCCGCCCTGGAGTGCTTGCGCGGTTTCTTTGTCGATGATGCCATCGGTCGAGTTTGCGAGCTGACGCATGGTGATACGGAAGTCGTTGTCGAGTTCCCCCACCAGCACTTTTCCGCGATATGTCCCCTGCAACGTCTTCCGAGACACGTACAACTTGAATACCACGTCACCGGACGCTTTGAGGTGATACTTCACCTCCGGCAGTTGCCTCCCGCTAAAACGGACGGCTTCCACCGCGTGTTTACTGTTCCGGCCATCAAGATCAGTGAAATCAATCTCGACGTTGACGCCACGCCCAAGAATCGTCGCTCGGTAACGTTCGGCAATCGCCTCCTTGAGCTCCTCTGGAGTCAGTTTCGAAATGACTCGATCTTCGGTAATCCCATACATAGAAACTCTCGTGCGCCAAGGAACGTACGAAGCCTTCACGCCACCGACATATTTCGAGCCCGCTTGGGTACGCGAAAATATCATCGGCATCCCCTGTTGCATCAGGATGTGAAGATCGCTCACGGTCGTCTCAATCTGCTTCGTGTTGAACGTCCACATTTTGTAGCCGTCGAGCATGTGCCTTTGACCACAAGACGTGAATGTAAACTCCTCGCACTTTCCGAGCGGAGAAACCATGCCCCTGCCGAACCGACCAAGTTTATCGGCCGATTTGATGGTTTGGTTGACCGACGTGAGTGCGCTGTCGAACTGACTTTCGGTAACTCCTTGGCCATCATCTTCTACAGAGATGCGACGACGCCCCATGTTGATCCTGACAAGAATGTTCTTTGCCAGAGCATCAAGGGCGTTTTGCACTTGTTCGAGTAGACAATCCAGCAGCGACGGATAGGTGCTCGCCACCGCCATGATGCCCCTCCCCTCGTGCTGCTTGAGTCGCTTCTGTACGGTCGTTTCGTGTGTTACGCTCATAGACTTCCTTCAACCTCACTCAACATGCTCTCCCGAGCACGCTTGCTGCAGAGACCATTTAGTAAGTTGCTGAGTTCGAAAATCCCGTCATGTGATACAGAGTTGCGAAAATCGCGACGTTCATCATCCGAAAACCGATCGGAGACGAGTTCGCGCGCAAGCGGTATGGCCGCAAGTATTAAATTACGAAACACCGCAAGTGCGATGTCCGAACCTACTTTATTGGTCACACCCTCCAACACTGTCCGCTTGGACGCCTGAGGAATGGGACGGGCTTGTACCCCACGTTCATGCGGGACCGACAACCTGCCATTTTTTAGTGTATCGCGCAAACGCGTGCGCGCGATCTGCAGCGAACCACTAAGCCCATCGTCGAGCCGACTCAATGCCAACTCGAACTGGGATTGATGATTATGCATCAGCGTGCGTTGTTTCCCAAGCAGAACACGAAGTACGCATTGCATATCAGCATAGCCAATCTCGGCTTGAAGCGCCTCGAGATTGATGAAGCCAAATGCAAAATATTCTCGCATCTTCTTGACGTTCGAGGGTAAGTGCATGCACTCGGACAGCTCATATCCTGCGAACTCAAGAAACACCTGCACTTTCACCAATATACTTCCAAGTGGAGCACTCTTTCCTGCAAACCACCGGGGAAGAGTGCCTGATGACACGCCGCTGAATTCCAGAAGCGGTTTTCGCGCTGCGCGCAAATGTTCCCCTTTTGGGAGTGTAGTTCCGTAATGCATGAGGCCTTCCAAGGTAGTCATTGTGCGACTCGTTTTCACGAATGAGATCCTCCTGAATGATCTATCTAATTGAATCTTTAGTTGTCAAGAACTTTACACATATTCTACTGAAAAAACATATTTTGTCAAGATAAAATGAACCTCCACGGCCTCACGGCCGTGGTTTCTTCACAGTGCAAGCTTCGCT
>CAYHYZ010000021.1:0-13091 GCA_964360995.1 uncultured Candidatus Saccharibacteria bacterium | reverse complement strand
GCGTATCTTTGAGTGATTGTGGTGGCTCTAACGTTGCCAGTTGAATAAATGCATTTGCATCAGCGGGCTGTGGAAATTCCTCTCCTGCGCGGCTGAGCATGAGCGGCATATAGCGGATTTGACCAGCAGGAAGACGGGCATTTCGCGCGTCCGCAAGGTGCTCCTGCAGCGCTTCAGTATTATTGGCAGAAAGTGTATATTCGATCGTCGCGTTCGCTTCAATGATCGGAGTAAATGCAGTCGGCGCGACAGGAGCTGGTACTTTGGTGTACCAACGATATCCAAGATACCCCCCGATACCAATACCGGTGAGTACGAGTAGCACCGAAACCGCAATTAACATACGTTTCGGCCAATTTGGTTTTTGTGGAACGTTATAGATTTGTGCGTCTTGCGCACGCACGTGATGATCTTGACGCGCAATATCAACAACCGTCACATTGGGACGGTTCATGATACGAGCGGCGTCACTTTTCAAGGTATGAACTGGTGGGATGTTACCGCCTCTCACGTCTCCCGCCCGGGTTGTTTCTGTGGGGTCGTTGTTCGTCATGTTGAGTTGGTGTGTCTCCATTTGTGCGGGGCTTTTGTTCTAACGTTGCAACCGCTTTAATGGAGAGATTCACGCGTCCAAGGTCATCGATACCAATAACCTTCACGGGGACGGTGTCGCCTACGTGTACAATATCAGTTACCTCGCCAACGCGATAGGGTGCCAACTCAGAAATATGCACAAGCCCTTCCTGATTTGGTGCAATTTCCACCATCGCGCCAAATTGAAATATTCTTGTTACTTTCCCTGTGTATGTTTCGCCAATCTGGGCTTCTTTTGTGATTGCCTGCACTTGCGCGACTGCGGCGGCGAGTGAATCGGGTGTCGGACTTGAAATGAGCACGGTACCGTCTTGTTCAATATCGATCTGGCATCCGGTATCTGCAATAATGGCGTTAATCACTTTTCCTCCTGGGCCAATGAGATCGCGAATTTTTTCCGGATTGATCATAATAGTGACAATGCGCGGCGCATGTGGGGAGAGCTCAGCGCGAGGTGCGGCAATCTCAGATTGAATCACATCAAGCACTTTCAATCGCGCAACTTTTGCGTCTCGGAAGGTATCACGAATCATATTCATTGAAATGCCCGCCACCTTAATATCTAGCTGTACTGCGGTCACGTGCGTGCGTGTGCCCGCAACTTTAAAATCCATATCTCCATAATGATCCTCAAACCCCTGAAGATCGGTCAGCACCTTATAGGTATCGTTCGGTCCGGTAAACAGCCCCATCGCAATTCCTGCGACCGGTTCTGTAATAGGCACCCCCGCGTCCATCAGTGCAATGGTGGATGCAGATACAGAGCCCATCGAGGAGGATCCGTTTGAAGAGAGTGTTTCAGAGACGATACGAATGATGTACGGGAATATATCGGGCGCAGGAATAACTGGTTCAAGCGCCTTTTCCGCAAGCGCCCCGTGTCCAATTTCACGACGTCCCGGAGAGCCCATACGACCCGTTTCTCCCACGGAAAATGGAGGAAAGTTGTACTGGTGAATAAATCGCTTCTTCCGATCTTCAGTCATTGTATAAATCAACAGATCTTCCGAAGGAGGTCCAAGCGTGACGCTCGAGAGGATATGTGTGTCGCCTCGATAAAAGAGTCCCGATCCATGTGTGCGAGGAAGTACTCCCGCGCTTGCAAATAGCGAGCGAATTTCATTAAACGCTCTTCCGTCAACTCTTTTCCCATCCTCAAGTGCCAAGCGGTGCACCTCTGCGTCGAGTTCGTGCTCCAAAATATCCCCGATGAGATCAGTGGCGGCGTCAGGGTGCGTGTTGCGTGCCGCGGTATTCCAGCGCTCCACGAGCGCGTCGGACGCATCGGATAAATCTTTTTTGTTGTGTCCCGCAGCGACAATAGTTTTCAGCTCGGGGAGAAAATCTTTCTTGAATAGCGTCACCAGCTCAGGAATTTCGGTATAGATGTTCGGTACAAGCTTTTCCTTGCCAATCTCTTTACGTACATCATCTTGAAACTTCGTAATTTTTCCAATTTCTTTCAGACCAATTTCTATTGCGTCCGCAAGTTCTTCTTCAGTCGCTCCTCCAGACTTGCCTTCAAGCATATTTACCTTTCCATCACGCCCAGACACCACCATTTCATAAGAAGCAGTAGCACGCTCTGTCTCTGTTGGGTTGATCACCATCTTTCCATCAACGTTTGCCACGCGCACACTTCCCACTGGTCCGTTCCAGGGAACATCACTGGTGTGGAGGACGAGTGAAGCAGCAACAAGTGCGGCCATATCTGGGTGATGTTCCTTGTCGTATGAAAGGACAAGGAGTGAAACCTGAATGTCGTAGCGCATCCGCTGATCAAACAGCGGCCGGATAGTACGGTCAATAAAGCGACCCGTGAGTATCGCCTGCTCAGACGGGCGTCCCTCGCGACGCACAAATCGCATACCAGGCATTTTCCCGGCAGCGTAAAACTTCTCTTCAAAGTCTACGGTAAGCGGAAAGTACGTCGCTCCTGATTTTGGCGTGCGCGACATGACTACGGTTGCAAGTACCACCGTGTCCCCCCAACGCACCAGTACGGAACTATTTGGTTGTGGTGCGACATCATTAAATGTAGCGGTCATCGTAGTGCCGCCGACTGCTAACGTAAAAGTTTTTCCTCGGTTAAACATTTGCCCTTCCTCGTTTAAGTAAATAACGGTTTGGTTCGGCGTCCAAATCAGTAAATTCATCGCACATCTCCTTCAATTTCGCAGACGAGCTACGACCAAACGCAACTACCTCTACACGTCGCCCTTGGTTTTTAATGTATTCCACCACGGGCAAGAAATCTCCGTCTCCAGACACGAGCACCACCGTATCAACAATCGCGGCGGTACGAATTGCATCTACCGCAATCCCTACGTCCCAATCTGCTTTTTTTGCTCCTCCAAAAAATTCCTGAAGTTCACGCACGCGGGTTTCAATGCCAAGCTTTACCAGCGCATCAAAAAACGGCTGCTCTTCCCCGGTTTTAGTGCGCACTACGTATCCAAACGCGCGGATGAGCTGCCGGTTAAACACCGAAGTTTTAAGGACTTCTTTAAAATTTAAACGCGCGTTGTACAAGCTACGCGCGGAGTGATACATATTTGCGGCATCAATAAATACCGCAACGCGTTGATCTTTATGTTTGACGCTGGGAACTAACTGATCTTTCTGTTTCGGAACGGGCATTATTTCTTGAGTCCAAGTTTCTTGATGGTTGCACGGTATACCTTTGGTTCTTCCTTCTCGAGGTATGAGAGGAGTCTCCGACGTTTTGCAACCATGCCAAGGAGTCCTCGGCGCGAGTGATTATCTTTTCGGTGCTTCTTCAAATGCAATGCGAGCTTGTCGATTTCTTGAGAAAGAATGCCAACCTGAACACCAGCTGACCCGGTGTCCGTCTCGTGCATACGATGCGCCTCAATGACAGATGATTTGTTTTTCATATATAAATACGTCTCGATCCGAAGTGTCTGAGGTTCATCACGCTCAGTAAAGTATCGAAAGTGCGTACAGCGTACCATATTTACTCAAATAGTACAAGAGCTCCCCTCTTGAGCCCTATATTGTGCGACATGGTATACTACGGACATTCAATCTTCATTCACATGGAATATCTTGACGACTTTTTAGAATATCTGGAAGTGGAACGTGGTCGCTCCCGCAAAACGATAGAGAACTATCGGCACTATTTACTGCGATTTGTTGAACTTTCACACGTCACAACACCTGCAAAAATTACCGACGAAGTAGTGCGCTCATACCGACTTTCACTCAACCGCATGGTGGACGATCATGGCACTCCCCTTTCCAAGAGCACGCAGACGTATCATCTCATTGCATTACGCGCCTTCCTAAAATACTTAGCTAAGCGCGACATCAAAACGCTTGCAGCAGAAAAAATTGAGCTTCCTAAAACCCAGCAACGTGATTTTGACTTACCCAGTATAGAAGATTTGGAGCGTCTCCTCGCCGCTCCCGAAGGCATGTCCGTAAGATCCCTAAGGGACAAAGCGATGCTGGAACTCCTGTTTTCGACGGGTCTGCGTATTTCTGAGCTCGCGCGTTTAAACAAAGATTCAATTGTTTTTAAGCGAGGGGAATTTTCGGTGCGTGGGAAAGGAGGAAAGGTGCGCGTAGTATTTCTCTCTCCTCGCGCGACCGACGCAATCAAGGGATATCTCGAAAAACGCGCAGACATTGAAGATGCGCTGTTTGTGGGAACGAATAAAAATCCTGGACGTCTGACTGTGCGACAAATTCAACGTCTCATCGCGCGGTATGCGGTGAAATCCGGCATTGTAAAATCAGTGACTCCACACACCCTGCGCCACTTATTCGCCACCGATCTTCTTATCAATGGCGCTGATCTCCGTAGCGTACAGGTATTGTTGGGGCACTCCTCTATTACGACGACCCAGGTCTATACCCACCTCACCGATCGCCAACTCAAAGATGTGCACCAAGCCTTCCACGGCCACCGCCGAAAGGAGAAGGGATCAAAATAGCGTTGTAGAATAACGAGTTTTTGATCACCAGCGCATTGACAAATGCACTTTTTTGTTATATAATGCGCCGGTAAAGTAAATTCACAAATGCGTCCGCAAACGGGCGCCATATGGAGGATGTATGAGTCTGCTTACAGTGTTTGTGCTGGTGATGGTGCTGATCGTCGTTTTGGCGCTCGTCATTTCCAGCATCAGGGTCATTCCTGCGGCAAAGATTGCCGTTGTGGAGCGACTCGGCAATCGTTTCTTCAGTAGCAATTCAAGTCATCCCTTTGATAGTAAGGGGAAAGGAAGGAAGCTCAAAGAAGGCATTCACTTCGTGCGTCCCTTCATCGACAAGGTGATTGCCTTTGATGTGAAGGTGGATCGCAATGAATTCGAACACACGGTGTTCTCGATTGCCCCCGACGCGGGGAATGCTGCATCAAGCAGCATTCAACTTGCGATCAAAATTGCGGGCGCGGTGTTCTGGAGGCCGAGTTTTACCCGGCTGAAAGAATTCACCAACCAATCCAAAGAGACCATCAGAAAAGGTCTCCTCGATGAAATCAAAGGAGAGCTGTTGGTGATTGCGGGCAAGCACACGGCAGATGAGCTCATCACCGACAAAGAAGCGGTGGACATGCTTATTAACTGTAAGCTGCGCTTGCAGGACCCTCCGCACATTCGCTGGGACTTGTTCATTGAGGATATCGAGAAGATGATTGCGTCTGAAAAGGAATCTTCGCTCAAGAAAAAGGGAGAAGATCTCAAATCAAAGATGGATGAGTATCACAAGACCAATGCAAACCATTTTCTTGGCTCATCAATCATGCCGGAGTATAGAGTCGAGTTCTATCAGAAACACAGCGCAAGACTACGCTGGTATCTCGAGCAGAACGGCGAGTCTGAAAACGGTGAGCTCGAGGAGAAGTACGGCATCGTGATTACCTCGGTGTCGATATCGAGCGTTGATTTCGACCCAGAGACCCGATCGGCGTTCCAAAAACAGCGGCAGGAAGAAGGAAAAATGAAGGCCGCTCAGGTGCGTCATGACAAGCTCTTGGAGCGTGCGCTAGAGATACGCGACAAGAGTAATGGCGGGATGTCGTGGAAGGACGCGTGCGATCAAGCGAATATCGCATCAGGAATTTCTCCGCAGACGATTGTGACAGGCCAAGGATTTGGTGGAGGCGCAATGCCAATCATCAATGTCCAGGCCGCCGCTGTTGCGGTTGACACTGTTTCGAAGGATACGAAGGAGAAAAGGAAAAAATGAGCAAGGAAACCAAAGCGGACGAAGGATGTGAAGTTTCTCCGCCAATCGATACCAAAAGACTCATTGGCTGGATTAAGTCGGCCATTGTGCTCACAGTGATCGTACTCGGGAGCATCATGGTGTTCCGTTCGTGTTCCGGCGGGGGATCCTCCTCCAACGCGCACGTGCGCGATGGTGTGCACTTCTACAAAGGAGGTAACATTGTCTCACTGCCACATGCTGAGCGTTGGGAAATTGCGATCGAGAAGGTGGGAGCACAAGTAAGCACCTGGCCCACGCTTCTGAAAGCAGGTGAAGCGTCACCATGGATTAAGTGTGTCGGTGGCGATTACGATATGCTGCACGAGTGTAAAACCTGTGCATCGTACGAAGAGCAAGTTGCAGTCGCGCGCGTTGAGTGCGATCCACCTCCTCCAACCGGAACAAGGTGCCAGGACATAACTCCTTACAAGGGGAAAAGAATCGTAGCGCTTGCAGATCATAAATTTACCTTGATCATCAAGCGCACAAACTAGGGAGGTGCGAACAACATAGCGGGAGGAACCGAAAGGAACCTCCCGCTTTTCATTTTATCGTGTATATTTTGTGTCTTTATCTATCTCTAATGTCGTGGTATAAATATAGCGCTGTCGCACTTCTTCAAGTGCTACCCGCATGTGAAGTTTCATCACCTTACGGTGGTTATCGGGCTGTCGCACACATGTCCTCGTAGCTCTCCGCCAGCCGGCGGAGGCAGAGCGTACAGCAAAGCACGCATGTCCTCGTAGCTCAATGGCTAGAGCGCCGGTCTTCGGAACCGTAGGTTGGGGGTTCGAATCCCTCCGAGGACACAATGCGATAGCATTGGTCCGAGAGTCCCGCTTGTGCGCGGGACGTGTGGGACTCGAAAGTCGGAGCGTCGCGCTCCAGCGCGTGCGAGACGGGGTCGAGAAAAATATTCAACAGAATATTTATTCGTGACCGAGTCAATAAACCTCCGAGGACGCAAGTCCTCGAGCACTGTGCTTAAGTGCAGACGCCTTACTGTCTCACCACCTAGCATCAAGCACACTATTTAGTGTTTTTTTTAATATTTTCTTGCAGAGCAGTCGCCACATTAATATAATATGAATATGCCCTATTCTCAAGTAGTAAAAATCAATGCAAGAAAACTAAGAGTAAGTGGATTCAGTTATGGCGCCATCAGTAAGCGCCTTCGTGTACCAAAGAGCACGCTGAGCTTGTGGTTAAAAGATGTTCCACTCGCACGTCGCCACAGGCATCGATTTTATACTAAGCAAATTATTCAGATGAATCGTGGTGAAATTAGTCAACGGGTTCGGAGAGATATGGAAATCACTTCAATTATTGATCGCGCAAAAAGCGAGGTCACATTACCGATTGATCATAATACACTGCGATATGTAGGAGCTGCGATGTATTGGGCCGAAGGAAGTAAGACAAACGCTTTTTATATTACGAATTCAGACCCGCAATTTATTGTATTTTTCGTTTATTGGTTGAAACACATTTTTAATATTGAACCAAAGTTACTCAAGGCGCGTCTGAATATCTATCCCAAACAAAATGAACAAGAAATAAAAAAATATTGGTCGCGAATTACCGGGATTCCCTTAGCGCGCTTCGGAAAAAGCTATGTCAAACCACCAGGAATGGGCTATCGAAAAAACATATTGTACAATGGAACGATACGCATTGAGGTTCCGAAAAGCACCAATAAGATGCATCAGGTATACGGATGGATTCAAGGATTGCTGGCAGGGTGTACTCCGAAGATGCATATTGCAGAACGGCAATGGAAAAAATTGCGGAATGTAGAAAAGATTGCTATTAATATGCCGTAGGCTGCAAATATTATTTAGTGCCCGCCCTTAGCTCAGCTGGTAGAGCTGCTCCCTCTTAAGGAGAAGGTCGTAGGTTCGAATCCTACAGGGCGGACATTCACTTTTTCGACTAGTGCACGGTTGTCCGGTCGAAAGTATATGAACTACTCCATTCCAATTGAAGTCAGTCGCGTTCTCACTACCCTCGAGGAGGGTGGTTTTGATGCGTACATTGTGGGTGGATGTGTGCGCGATTTAATTCTTGATCGTCCACCCGCAGATTGGGACATCACAACGAACGCAAAGCCGGAAGATATACAAAAGTTATTTCCTGATCATGTCTACGAAAATAATTTTGGCACGGTTGGTGTAAAAACTGGGAGTGAAGACGAAACGCTCACGATTGTTGAAGTAACTCCCTATCGAACTGAACAGGGCTATTCTGATCGTCGCCGTCCGGATATCGTGGAATTTGTTGATTCACTTGAGAAAGATTTAGCGCGCCGTGATTTTACCATCAATGCGATGGCGATGTGCCGCGTGAACGATGATTTTGAAATTGTTGATCCATTCGAGGGGCAAAAAGATTTAGCAAAAAAAATTGTGCAAACGGTTGGCGATCCCGCCGCACGGTTTTCTGAGGATGCACTTCGCCTCATGCGCGCGGTACGCTTTGCCACGCAACTGGATTTTGCCATCGCGTCGGAGACCGCAAATGCCGTGCATAAATATTCCGCACTCCTTAAAGACATTGCGATGGAGCGCATTCGCACGGAGTTTGATCGCATCATTATGTCGGAGCATCCAGAAGTGGGCGCGCAACAACTCGAAACGTTAGATTTGATGCAGTACATCATGCCAGAACTGTGTGAGGGTATTGGTGTTGGTCAAAATTTGCACCACATCTACACCGTGTGGGAACACAACGTACGCGCGCTCAAATACGCTGCGGAGCAAGGGTGGTCGCTCGAAGTGCGTCTGGGAGCGCTCCTCCACGACGTTGCAAAACCACGCACCAAAAAAGGCGATGGAACATATTCCACGTTTTACAATCACGATATTGTTGGCGCACAGATGACGAAACCACTGCTTGAGCGCATGAAATATCCCAAAGCGGTAATAGAAAAAGTCACCAAGCTCGTGCGCTTTCATTTGTTCTACTACAACGTCGATGAAGTGACGCCGGCGTCAGTACGCCGCCTCATTGCGCAAGTGGGCATTGAAGATATGGAAGATCTCATCCGCGTGCGCATGTGTGATCGTATTGGATCCGGAGTGCCAAAAGCAGAGCCATACAAGTTGCGGCATTTTCGTTTCATGGTGGAGCAACTGCAACGTGACCCGATATCGGTGAAAATGCTCAAGGTCACCGGAAATGATCTTATGAAAGAACTTTCACTTTCCCCTAGCCCACGCATTGGATACATATTGCATGCCCTCCTTGGCGCGGTGCTCGACGAGCCAAAGAACAATACAAAAGAGTATCTCATGGATCTGGCAACCAAATTGAACAAACTGGAGGACGCAGCACTCAAGAAAAAGTCAGAGGAAGCAAAATCAACGTCCGCAGAGGTAGAGGGATCCGAAGTCGAAAAAATCAAAAAGCGCCACAAAGTGAAATAAAAAACGCCCACTATAAAGCGGGTGTTTTGCTATTTATCCAACCGAGCGTTCAATGATGTACTTTTTCTCAAAATAAAATACTTTGAAATCAAAAAATATAGCGTCGGGTAAGCGGTAATCATAGATAATGCCTTTTTGTCACTTAAGTCGTTGTCATAATTGAGAGACGATAATATGACAAATAACACTCCAAAAGCAAAGCCAATCACAAAAAGAGTGCTGGGCATTTTTTCGAGCTCCTGATCAGTTAGTCTTTTTGAAAAGATAGAAATAGTCAGCCATAGGGATAGAACGAAAAATAAAATATGGACGGCTGCAATGAGCAGATCACTTTCAACGCTCAGCTTAGTATATGTAAAAGCCATGCCCGCAATCAGCCATAGAAGGGTGTATGTGAGCAACTGGGTCACAATCAGAAAGAAGTAAAAGATTTTAACTCTCATTGGTGACCAGCTTATATCGGTAATGTAAATATTATACCACGATGCAAATATGAAATTATTGCGCTGGGAATTCTCCTCCCTCGCACCCTTCCTCTCCGAGTCGGCGCTCATCCGGAGCCACGGACTTTCCCTCGGCAGGCTCGGGACATGCGACTTCCATATTTATTATTTATTCATCCACATCTTGTGTCGTAGACCATGAGCAAAGTGAGCCTGTTGAAGGCGAACGAAGTCGAATGGTCGGGACGCTGGGAATCGAACCCAGTCTATACGAACCCGAATCGTATGTACTACCGGTATACGACGTCCCGATAACCACCGTGAGGTGGTAAAACTTCACATACGGGTGGTGCCGACTTCATTTGATTATCTCATAGAGGCGTGGCCGACGTCCCGTTTATTGTTTCTCCCGCAAAGCAATAACTAGTCTTTCTTTCTTTGCTCTCGACCACCCCTTGATCTGCCGTTCTCGGCGCATTGCCGAAAGTCTGTTTTCGTGAATTTCTATATAAATCAATACGACGGGCAGCCTTCTCGCTGTCCAATGAGCCGCCTGACCAGAGCGATGATCAGTAAGTCTCCTTTCTAAGTCATTCGTTTGGCCAACATAGTAGCTCCTGTCGCTACAGTACAAAATGTAAACTATAAACTTTCCTTCGACAAGCTCAGGACATTCGACTTCATGAAACTTACTCCCCTCGTTTTTCATATTGTGTGTCGCAGACCATGAGCGAAGTGAGCCTGATGAAGGCGAACAAAGTCGAATGGTCGGGCCGCTGGTCTTCCTCGCTCCATCAGCTCGGCCGGGGCTTTGCGGTGCTTCGCACATAGCGCGCCCTTCAATTCCCAACGGAGGCAAAGCAGTTTGCCTCCTGCTTCCCTCCAAAAAACCGGTCGGGCTGCTGGGAATTGAACCCAGTCTACATGTTCCCAAAACATGCGTACTACCGGTATACGACAGCCCGATAACCACCGTAAGGTGGTGAACCTACACATACGAGTGGCACCCGAAGGGGTGTGACAGCCCGTGAGTCACCGTAAGGTGGTATTTCCCCTATCAGCTAAAAGCTACAAGCTCTCAGCTTCCCGTGTTTCATATGAAACATCAGAGCTCGCAAGGAATGCGCTGTATTATAGCGGTTTTTCTAAAGAAATCGAGCATGACCGTTATGACCTCAAATGATAGCCCCACATTTGTCGGGATCATGCCTTTATACTCCAACACTTCAATCCCCCGTTTCACATGTAACAATTTTCTACTATCCACTCTTTCAGATGCTTGCCGCAACAACTCCCCTTCAACTGTGTGAGGCTCAGATGAGTCATTAATGTTCATTTCTACAATAATCCAGCTCAGCGCTCTTATAGTGCCTGAGTCGCGCACAAGGATTGCCCTCCACCCGCCTTCGACAGTGGACTTCACCACACGTAACAATGAGTCCAACCTATTCATAGGGCGATCTATCGGTGTTTCATGGGAAACACTTTTCACCTCCACAAACAGATAGCCATTCCGATTTCGTGAAACAATGTCGATTTCAAAACCATATCCAAGGGCGTTCTGGGACACGATTTGATACCCCTGTTTCATGAGACACAATCGGACAATCGCTTCGCCCATGTTCCCTACGTCCTTTTGGATGCTCACAGCTACATAGTTATCCACTAATAGTACACACAAGGGTCAAGGCCACATGTCCTTATTCTACAAGACATTTAGGGTCAGGGACACTGGCCTTTATAATATAGTGCACAAGTTATCCACAATTCGGGGGCATTTCACGTGAAACTTATCGCTCCACTCTTTTTTTGACAACTACATTCCGCTGATTTTATGGGATCACCAATAAAGACTGTAACTAATTATATCATGTTATGTTTCACGATATATTTGTGCGACATGCTATGCGTATTATTGATTTATATGTGATGTTACACATGAAACTCACTGTATGATTGGTTCTTTATGTTTCATATGAAACATATGGACAAATAAAATCGTCCAGCTTATGCGCTGGACGGTGTTGGCTCGGACTTTGCGTCCGGGGGCTTGTTGTGGTTTGCGAGCTCTTCGATTGTATACACGCGTGTTGCCCAGAGGTATCTCTGGATGAAAGCGAGCCACCGGAACGCTTTTTCGATCCGTTTTTCTGCAATGAACTGTTCGATCTTATCGAGCATTTGATTGCAGTGTGAGTCACCGAGTTCCGATGAAGGAAGAACTTCTGAATGAGGGAAAGAGAGCTTTCCGGATCTCTGATTTTCAAAAACAGCTTTATAGTAGCGGACGACCTCAAGAATTTTGTCTGGGGACATGATGTGCCTCCAAAGGAACAGAGTATATGCATATCCTACTGCGATGTAATGAGTAGGGGCAATAGTGTGTATAGGAAATAAAATATCCCCAAACGGAGATATTTGATAACAAGTGGACTGCGTAGAGTTCAGTTGGAACTCTTTAGTAGCAGAGCTGAAGCTATAGTAGGAGTTACAAGCCGAAATGAGGTTATGTGCGACTTTTTATGAAATCTGACATTTTCTCCAGCGCGATTTTACGCATTGATGTTGCATGCTTTTCATCGTCTGGCATCTCGGCCCACGTTTTTTTATACCCTTTTGGAATAAAGACTGGATCCCAACCAAATCCCATTTCTCCGCGGGGTGTAGTAGAAATACTCCCCTCCATTGAGCCACTGAAAGTGTTTACACCTGATTCGTCACAAATGGCGAATTCCACTTCAGCTACCGCGCCTCTGTTATCAAAACCATCAAGAAGACGACATAGGCCCTCATTACCTAATGTATCCAAAAACCATTTGATAAGTGGCCCCGGAAGAGCTTTGAGAGCCCTGAATGTAAGAGACACATCCTCAACAAGTACTGGTGATTTTACAATATCATATGCTCGTTGCACCTTGTCTTCCACAACTTCTTTGAGGTTTACGGATTGTATCTCCTTCAAGTCAAGTTTTACGTGTTCAACAGGAAGATGGAAGTAATCGCTCAAATACTTTGCTTTTCCTGCATTCCCCGTAATAAAAGTTAGCTTATCCATATAAAGTTCCAATGCTAACCATGGTAGCAAAAAACAACCCTTACGAACACTACACATTTTACGTTGTGGACTCACCGGGAATCGAACCCGGGCCTCGGCAATGCGAATGCCGCGTAATACCACTTTACTATGAGCCCGAAATGCTATAATTAGAATAGAATAAATGATAAAAAAAATCAAAGGCAAGTACGCCGTAATGTCCGAAAAAACCGGCCGGAAATTCGGCACTTACCCCACTTTAAAAGAAGCGAAGAATAGATTGTGGCAGGTGGAATATTTCAAACACAAGAAAAAGTAACCCCTCGATCCTACTCGGGACATAAAATAAAAATCCCC
>CAYHYZ010000020.1:3390-13540 GCA_964360995.1 uncultured Candidatus Saccharibacteria bacterium | reverse complement strand
CGCAATCTTTTCTCGCGCGCCTTCTCGCTTCATTTTATCTTTGCGATAGATAAACATCACCACGTCCGCGTCTTGCTCGATAGATCCCGATTCGCGAAGGTCCGAAAGTCGTGGAATAGGGGGGTGACGTTGTTCAATGAGACGGGACATTTGAGAGAGCGCGAGCACGGGAACATCGAGCTCTTTTGCGAGCGATTTCAGCGAGCGTGAGAATTCACTGACTTCCTGTACGCGGTTATCCGTTTTGCGCCGCCCCTCCATCAACTGTAAGTAATCGATAATGATCAGTCCGAGACCATGTTCAGCCTTCAAGCGCCTTGCCATTGCGCGCATTTCAATTGCGGTGTTTGATGCGGCGTCGTCGATATAGAGGGGGGATTCAGACAATTTGGCGAGTGCGTCTTGCACGCGTTGAAAGTCTCCTTGATCTGCGCGAAGTCTTCCGGTGCGCAGTCGCCACAAATCAACATTTGCCTCCGCTGCAATCAAGCGGTCGATTAGTTGCTGTGTAGACATTTCAAGACTAAAGATGCCAACAGGGATTTTATGCTTCACTGCCACGTTGCGCGCAATATCGAGTGCAAATGATGTTTTACCAACTGATGGACGCGCGGCAAGAATCACGAGATCGGAAGGCTGTAAGCCAGAGAGTAATTTATCCAACTCCGGAAATCCGGTGGGGACTCCACGCAGTGCCGCATCTCCGTGATGTAGGCGATCAATACGCTCCCAGGCTTCGGAGAGTGCGGTACGTGCTGAAATAAATTTTTGACGCAGTGATTTTTGCGAAATATTAAATACGCGCTTTTCCGCATCATCAAGGAGCGCTTCCACATCCATATTGTCCTGAAAACTCTGCTCACCAAGCTGCTGTGAAATATGAATAAGTTCTCTCAGCACCCGCTTCTTTTTAATGGTGTCTGCATAGTGCTGAATATGTGCCGCAGTTGCGACCATACCGGTAAGATCTGCGAGGTACGCACGATCCCCAGCATCTTTGAGTGTGCCAGCCTCTTTGAGACGCGTAGAAGTGGACACCACATCAATGGGTATGTTTTTTGCAAACAAATCCATCATCGCGGTGTAAATAAGCGAGTGTTCGCGTTTATAAAAGTCTTCCGAATTCAACATGTCGGCGACTTGTTCAATTGCGCGAGGATCGAGCATCAAAGAACCGAGGACCGCTTTTTCAGCTTCCTCGTCGTGTGGGGGAATTCTAAACGGAGCAACCATTGCCTCCATGGTACAGAGCAGTGGGGAACGTCACAAGGAGAAATAGCTTAAAAATCGTACAACCAATTTATAACTTGTGAACAACGGAGCCCGAGGACGTATCTTCAACACTCCAGCCCATTTTTTGCAACTCAATTCTGATCGCATCTGACGCTGCCCAATCCTTTTGTTCTCGTGCGAGCGTGCGTTTTGCAACCAGTCCCGTAACTTCCTTTGGAATAGCTACTTTCTTCCTCCGCTGCTGAGCAAGTCCAAACCCTAAGAGCTGATCCACATCCCGTAACATGCGACGCGACGCACGTCCCTCATTAATTTCTTTCCATAACCATGCGAGTGCTTTTGGTGTGTGTAAATTCTCAGATATGAGCGTCCAAAATGGTTCCGCTGAATCCTGCGGCAATGATTTCGGGGCGCCCTTAAACGCGTCTATGAGACGCTTACGCCCCGCCGCCGCCGCCTCGAGCGCTTCCCATGTAAATGTGACGGGTTGTTGCCAATGTGATTGTAGCATCATGTAGCGCAGATCGAGCGGATCTAGTCCGTGCGCCGAAATATCATCGAGCGTTATAGTGTTTCCTTTCGATTTTGCCATCTTTGTTTCGTCTCCAGTTCCAGGGAGTATTAGAAAATTAATATGCATCCAATATTTCACAAATGGCTTTCCGGTCGTCGCTTCGGACTGTGCAATTTCGTTTGTATGATGAATATTAATGTGATCGATCCCACCGGTGTGTATATCGATGGTGTTGCCTAGATATTTCATACTCATTGCCGAACATTCAATATGCCACCCAGGGAATCCTATGCCCCATGGAGACTTCCATTCCATCTGCCGCTTTGCCCCGGTACTTAGGGAAAATTTCCACAGCGCGAAGTCTGTCGGTGAGCGTTTTTCACCAAGATCTACGCGCGCACCACTTTGGATACCAGCTAAATTCTTCCGCGCGAGCACGCCATAGTTTGGAAATTTTTTTGTATCAAAATAGATGCCGTCAGATGTGCGATACGTGAGGCCCTTCTTTTCGAGCGCTCCTATCATTCGGACTTGCTCTGTAATGTGATCCGATGCACGTGGATATATATTCGCTTTGATAATACCAAGAGCCCGTGTGTCCGATTTGAAATATCGTTCGTAGAGTTTGGTGATTTGCTTTGCGGTTTTCTGTTGAGTGGCCGCTTCTCGCTCCACTTTGTCCTCTCCTTCATCTGCGTCTGTGGTGAGATGCCCCACATCAGTAATATTGAGCACGTGGCGCACCCCGTATCCTTCGTGGCACAACGCCCGTTTTAACAAATCAACCACAATATACGGACGCATATTTCCAATGTGCGCTCGCTGGTATACGGTGGGACCACAACTATAGAGCGACACTGCACGCCGTGCATGTGGCGTAAATTGCTCGATATTTCCAGTGAGCGTGTTATGAATTCTCATATTTCCAACATTCTTAGCCTACCATTTTGTGCACAGCCCACGCCATACGCTATACTTGAGACAATGATCCGCCGGAAAATTATTTCGATCTCCACCGCACTGATCCTCTTGGGGATCGTCTTCGTTTCAGGCATGTACGCGGGATACCAACGGCGGCCATATGTTGAGCGTGTAATGGGTATCGCAAACCAGGGATCGCAAATTGAAGACGAAAGCGTAGACTTCGATCCGTTTTGGAAAGCATGGAAGATTTTGGAAGATAAATATGTTTCCCGAGATGAAATTGATCGCCAAAAACTCGTGTGGGGGGCAATTCAAGGGATGGCAGATGCTGTAGGAGATCCTTATACGGTTTTTATGCCACCGCAAGAGAGCGCAATTTTTCAAGAAGATATCAGTGGATCATTTGAAGGAATAGGTGCTGAAATTGGCATCCGTAATAGTGCCCTTGTGGTTATTTCTCCACTTGAGGGCTCTCCCGCACAAAAATCCGGACTTAAAGCGGGAGATTACATTCTGAGAATTGATGATTTTGAAACAGCAAACGTTTCTGTAAATGAAGCGGTGAGTAAAATCCGCGGAAAGGAAGGCACGGTGGTGACACTTACGGTGTATCGTGAAGGACAGGAGGGAACGAAAGAAATTAAAATTACGCGCGCCAAGATTGAAATTCCCATTATCGACACCGAAATCAAAGACGACGTATTTATCATTCGACTCTATCAATTTTCCGCAAACTCTCCAGATCTATTTGAAGGGGCGGTGCGTGAGTTTGCAAGTTCCGGAAAAAATAAACTAGTGCTGGATTTGCGTAATAACCCCGGAGGATATCTGGACGCAGCGGTAGATATCGCGAGTTGGTTTGTTCCGAAGGACGAGGTGGTGTTGATTGAACGAGTGCGCGGTGAAGAGCCACGTGAATATCGTAGCCGTGGATATGCAGAAATCAGTGACCTTACAATGGCGGTGCTCGTGAATCGCGGGTCCGCTTCAGCTTCAGAAATTTTGGCCGGAGCGCTCAAAGATCATGAAATTGCCACGATTATTGGAGAGAAAACTTTTGGAAAAGGATCCGTACAGGAAGTGGTGGACGTCACTGACAAAACAACGCTCAAAGTGACTATTGCGCGTTGGTTCACACCGAACGACATCACTATCTCTGGAGTGGGACTGGAACCAAATATTACGGTAGACTCCAAAGTAGTCTCCGAAGCAGAAGAAAAAGGTGTCGTAGACCCAGTACTCGATCGGGCATTGGAATTCGTGCGTACTGGAAAATAGCAACGCATATGAAAGTCCTATTACTGAAAGACATCAAACAATTCGGAAAACGCGGAGATATCAAGGACATCTCTGATGGATATGCAAGAAATTTTTTAATCCCAAAGGGACTCGCAACACAAGCAACAGAAGCGACACTCAAAGCACACATCGTGCAAACACGTGTGCGCGAAATGAAATCTGGAAAGCGCGAGGCGGAGCGTACGGCATATATCGAGAAATTACAATCTGCAAAAATTGATATCACGCGTAAAACCTCTCCCGCAGGAGCGCTATATGAGGGCGTGAGCGCACATGATATTTTGCATGCGCTACATACACAGGGATTTCGTGAGCTTGAAGCGTCGGATATTGATATCAAACACGCCATCAAACAGGTAGGGACGCATACGATACCCGTGCACGTGGGCGCGGTAGCCACAAGTATTTCTCTTACCATCACTGCCGCATGAACACCAAATATATCTTTGTGGTGGGTGGCGTGATGTCCGGCATTGGTAAGGGTGTTGCGGCATCTTCAATAGGAAAGATTTTGCAATCGAGGGGTTGGAAAGTGAGTGCGATGAAAATTGACCCTTATCTCAATGTGGACGCCGGAACCATGAATCCGGTCGAGCACGGAGAAGTATTTGTTACCGCCGACGGACTGGAATGCGATCAAGACATTGGAAACTACGAACGCTTTCTTGATATTCCCATGCATAAAGAAAACTATATGACATCAGGATCGGTGTATCAAAGCGTCATCAACCGAGAACGCAACCTCGAATACGGTGGCAAGTGCGTACAAATCGTGCCGCATATTCCTGAAGAGGTAATTCGGCGTATTCGAGTCGCTGCAAAAAAAGATAAAGCAGAAATCATGATGATTGAAATTGGGGGAACGGTGGGCGAGTATGAAAACCTACTCTTTCTTGAAGCGGCACGCATGTTACGACTCGAACATCCCGGAGACGTACTATGTGTGATGGTGAGCTATCTGCCTATTCCATCAAAAATTGGTGAGATGAAAACGAAGCCTACGCAACACGCGGTGCGGGCGCTACAAAGTGCGGGCATTCAGCCCGATATTATTTTGGCGCGGGCCGAGCTTCCACTCGATCAACCCAGAAAAAGAAAGCTCTCCGTATTTTGTAATTTGCGCGAAGAAGATGTGATTAGCGCTCCGGACATCGATACGATTTATGAAGTGCCGGTCAATTTTGAAAAGGATCAATTATCAAATCGCATTATTGAAAAGCTACAATTACGCCCAAAACAGCACGATCTCGTTGAATGGAGAGCGTTTCTTCGTACGGCGAAGAAGCGAAAGCCCGATGTATCAATTGGAGTAGTGGGGAAGTATTTCTCTACGGGAAAATTTTCTCTGTCAGACTCATATATTTCTGTCATTGAGGCGCTCAAGCATGCGGCCTGGGCAGAGGGTAGAAATGCCAAGCTCACATGGCTGGACGCAGAGTCATATGCAGTGACGCCACGCCTCCTGAAAACTCTTTCACAATTTGATGGAATCGTCGTTCCTGGAGGTTTCGGCGCTCGGGGCATCGAGGGAAAAATACAAGTCATTACATACTGTCGAAAAAATAACATTCCCTATTTTGGTCTTTGTTACGGAATGCAATTAATGGTAATTGAGTATGCGAGAAACTGTGCCAAATTGAAGCGCGCGCATACGCGCGAAGTAGATCCGAACACTCCACATCCAGTGATTGATGTGATGGAAGAACAAATTGTAAATCTAAAAAATCACACCATGGGCGGGACTATGCGTCTCGGAAATTACACCTGCAAGCTCACTCCCGGCACAGTGGCTGAGAACGCGTACGGGACTCGGAGTGTTGTAGAGCGCCATCGTCACCGCTACGAAGTGAACAGTGCATATATTGAACAACTCGTGCAAGCGGGACTTGTATTCTCCGGAAAAAATCCCGAAACTCATTTAGTGGAAATTGCAGAGCTTCCGGGACACCCATTTTTTGTGGGCACACAATTTCATCCCGAATTTACATCACGTCCTCTTTCTCCGCACCCACTCTTTCGCGCATTCATTCGTGCTGCAAAAAAGAAATAGCCGTCCTCGTTATCCCTTTAGTAGGGAGAGTAAATGCGCTAGAATGTCTCCATGTCTCGTGGTATAGAGCTCACCTCAACTATTCGCACCTCTTCCAAGATGGTGCTTTCTGGTGGGAGGCCGCTCACAGGAGAAATCACGGTACAGGGAGCGAAGAATAGCGTTTCGAAATGTATGGTTGCTGCAATGCTCACTGCCGAACCCTGCATCCTAAAAAATGTGCCCAATATTGATGACGTGCACGTTGTGAGCGATATGATTCGCGCGCTTGGAGGATCGGTGGAGCAATTGCAGCCAGGAACTATTCGCATCACTGCCGCCGAGATCAAAGAAATCGCACCAACGGAACTGAAGTCCATCGCGGGACGTAGTCGTATTCCAATTCTTTTTGCGGGACCACTCCTTGCTCGCTTGGGGCATGCCATGGTTCCAGAACTCGGCGGATGTAAAATTGGACCGCGCCCGGTAGATTTTCATCTCTCTGCGCTTGAACATTTAGGAGCAACCATTGAACGTGTCCCGAAGGGATTTGTGATGCGACGGGATCATATGATTGGAAACCGCATCCAACTCCCGTATCCCAGCGTGGGAGCGACCGAGCAAATATTGTTTGCGGCAACACTTGCTGAAGGTGTTACTGAAATTTCTCATGCAGCGGTGGAACCGGAAATTATTGATCTCATCGCGTTGCTGCAAAAAATGGGTGCAATTATTTCCGTCGATACTGATCGCACCATCACCATTGTGGGCGTTCCTGCGCTCAAAGGGTACGACCACACCGTCATGCCCGATAGGCTTGAAGCGGCATCATGGGCATGTGCGGCAATCGCCACAAACGGGAGCATCAAAGTACGCAATGCGCGCCAACTTGATATGACAACATTTTTGAATAAATTTCAGCAAATTGGTGGCGCATTTGCGATGCACGACGACGGTATTACATTTTCGCGCGGGCGTGAACTCACTTCCATCGCTATAGAGACCGATGTACATCCCGGATTCATGACGGATTGGCAGCAACCCTTTGTCGTCGCGCTGACGCAAGCACATGGCGCGTCGGTAGTACATGAAACGGTATATGAAAACCGATTCGGCTTTACCGATGCACTACGCAGAATGGGAGCTAATATTCAGCTCTACCGGGAATGCCTTGGCGGCAAACAATGCCGCTTCGGACAGCGCAATCATATGCATAGCGCGATTATTATGGGCCCTACGCCGCTTATAGGTTCGCGTATTGCGATACCCGATCTTCGCGCGGGCTTTTCATATGTTGTCGCCGCACTCACCGCAAGTGGAGAGACCACGATTGAACACATGGAAATCATTGGGCGAGGATATGAACGTTTTTCAGAAAAATTAAAAGCACTTGGCGCGATCGTTGTGCGGGAGTAACCTACAACACACTATGCTCATACCTGGAACAACGGCCACCGTACACGGGTGGGTACATATCCGAAGAGATCACGGAAAACTGATATTTATTGACCTTCGTACTTCGGAAGGTATTTTGCAGTGCGTCATTACTCCGCAGTTTGCTGAAGCCCATATAGTAGGTAGTACGCTGCGCTCAGAGTGGGTGGTGGAAATGGAGGGTGACATTAAGGAGCGCCCAGAGCGCATGAAAAAAGCGGATCAGACGCTTGGGCATATCGAAATGGAAGTGCATACAATTACCATCATCAATGAGTCACTCACTCCGCCGTTTGATATCGACTCGGACGGCACGCTCATTAATGAAGAGTTGCGCCTGCAATATCGGTATCTTGATTTACGCAGAGAGCGTATGCATCGCAACATCGTGATGCGGGATCGTATCATTTACTTCATTCGCTCATATCTGCATGACAATCAATTTATTGAAATTGAAACGCCAATACTGACGAAATCAACGCCGGAAGGCGCTCGTGATTTTCTTGTACCGTTTCGCAAGAAACCCGGTGCATTCTATGCGCTCCCACAAAGCCCACAGCAGTACAAACAACTACTCATGGTTGCTGGTATCGAAAAATATTTTCAGGTTGCACGCTGTATGCGCGACGAGGATACGCGCAAGGATCGTCAACCCGAATTCACTCAGCTCGACATTGAGATGAGTTTTGTGACTGAGGCAGATGTCATGTCGCAGAGTGAGGCACTGCTTATTGCGCTTGTGCACGCAGTCGCTCCCCAGATGGAAATTCAGGAAATTCCATTCCCTCGTATTTCACACGCGGAAGCCATGAAAACATATGGCACAGACAAGCCGGATCTGCGCAAGGATAAAGAAAATAGTAATATGCTCGCATTTTGCTGGGTTATCGATTTTCCATTTTTTGAGCGCACGGACGCGGGGACATGGACATTCACGCATAATCCGTTTTCAGCGCCAAAGCCAGCGCATGCAACGTGGTTGAACGCGGGAGAACACATTGCAGATATCCTGGCCGCGCAGTATGACATTTCATTAAATGGGTGTGAAATAGGTGGGGGGAGTATCCGTAATCATCACACCGACTCATTGCGCTCTGTGCTAAAGATTATTGGGATTTCCGAACATGCCATTGACGTAAATTTTGGACATATGCTTTCCGCATTTACCTATGGAGCTCCACCGCACGGAGGCATCGCATGGGGGCTGGATCGCTTAGTGATGCTACTTCAGCAAGAATCAACCATCCGCGAGGTCATCCCATTTCCAAAAACAGGAGAAGGAGAGGATCCGATGATGCAATCGCCGTCAGTGATTACAGACGATCAGCTTCGCGAGCTTGGTATTTCAGTCAAAAAATCAATAAAGTAATATGCCCTACGCTGTTCGCACGCGAGCGTACGAGGGTCCGCTAGAGGTGCTACTTGATCTTATCGCGGATCGCAAGCTCACCATCAACACTATTTCTCTTGTTGAAGTCACGCAAGGATATTTTACGTATCTCGAGGAACTTAAAACTTCCGTTGCGGATGCAAAAATACAATATGCAGAAACTGCGGAGTTTTTGCGCGTTGCCGCAACACTCATTCTCATTAAATCCAAGTCACTCCTGCCGGGGTTTTATATGACCGCAGAAGAAGAGAAAGATGTTTCTGATCTCGAAGAGCGCCTCAAAATCTACCAACACGTGCGAGCACTGTCGGTCATCCTTGGTGAGCGCTATGCACATCCGCACCCAGTGTATGTACGCGACGCATTTATTGGAGTTGAACGTACCTTCATTCCACCACGCACCTTTGATCTCGCTGCGCTCCCGGAAGTGATGCAGTCGCTGCTTGGCGCCATTCCCGTGCGCGAACAACTCCCTGAAAAGAAAGTTCGCGAAATAGTCTCACTTGAGGATAAAATACGAGAGTTGAAAGAGCGCATTGAGCGCGGACTTGTCGCGTCGTTTTCTGATTTTGTTGGCACAAATAAGGATCAAACAAATATTATTGTCAGCTTCCTTGCGCTACTTGAGCTTGTAAAAGTGGGAGTGGTGATTGCAGATCAGGAACAGAAATTTGGACATATCGCTATGAATCATCCAAAAGCGCCCTAGTAATATTCATGGATCAACACATTAAACAATTTGTTGCACTGTTGTTTACCTCGGGAGAGGGGATTACGTTTGCGCGCCTTGAGCAGGCACTCGGAGTAACGCGTGCAGTACTTGATGACATTACTGTGCGTGCTGTGCCCCTACTATCTGCGCTTGGGTTACAGCTCGCAATTGGTCCCACAAAAATATCAGTTGCAACCAGTACCGATGTGTCGGAAGTGGTGCGTACATTTGTTGGAGAAGAACTCAAAAGTAATTTATCAAGAACAGCGCTCGAAACAATTACCATCGTGCTTTACAAGGGACCGGTGTCTCGCAGTGCAATCGATTATATTCGTGGCGTGAATTCTACGTACGCATTACAATCATTGCTTGCCAGAGGCCTTATCGAGCGCAGAGTAAATCCGAAAGATGCACGGTCATATGTGTACACGGTATCCGAAGAATTTTTGCGTTATCTGGGTATTATGCATCCATCCGAATTACCCGCATTTGAATCACTCTCAACCGCAAAAGAAACCGAAATTGCGTCCGCGCTTGCGGCCGCTGAATCCTCGCAACATGTATCCGAATAAATTCGATCATTTTATGCCATACGCAGTATTTCTCCTGCTCGTT
>CAYHYZ010000020.1:0-3380 GCA_964360995.1 uncultured Candidatus Saccharibacteria bacterium | reverse complement strand
CAAGCGCCCGCGGTGGTGCTTCCCGCACTCATGGAGCTGACACCGCCGCCAATACCTGCGACCGTGATGCACATTCCCGATGAGGTGACTGCCGAAAGCGTGCTCATTGGGAATCTCTCGACCGGAGAAATATACGCGAGCCGCGCTCCAGAACGATTAGCTCCCATTGCGTCGCTCACAAAATTATTTCTTGCGCACGCTGCGCTCAATCTGATGCCACCGGAATCGGAGATCGAAATACCTGAAAAAGCAGTGCGTGAGGAAGGAAATCAGGGAGATTTGAAAATTGGAGAGCGTTTTCGGCTCGTTGATCTGACACGCCTTATGCTCACCTCTTCATCAAATGACGCTGCTGCTGCACTTGGCACAGCGGTGCATACTGCGTGGAATAACGGTCATCCAGATGCGCAGGCACGAAGTGCGGCAAGCGTACTGAATCGTCTGCTCCTAGACATGGGGTTGGAGCATACTTTTTTTCAGAATGTCACAGGACTTGATGATGGAGACGTTGCAACGAATTATTCTTCCGCGGGAGATTTATTTTCGTTTGCACGCCACACCTACCCTACGCCCATCGTCTGGGAGCTTGCCCGTGAACCACGCGTCATCATACTGAGCACTGACGGCGCCACACACGCAGTGTCGCATACGTATCCTATGATCGGGACATTGCACAATGTGATTGGCGCAAAAACAGGAACTACTGATCAAGCAAAAGAATCACTGATCATATTGCTAGAATCTCCCGTAGGCAGACCGCTCGCGATTATTATTTTGGGCTCAGAGTTTGACAAGCGCATTGCAGACGCGGAACTCTTATTGCATACCAATAACCTCGCGTACTAAAATATACCCCATGAGTTTTACTGACGTCCCATTCGACATCCTGAACGTACTCAAGGTGTTTGGTATGGGGGCGTTTTCGTTTTTTGTCGGTATTGCATTTGCCCCATCACTCAGAAAAGCGCTCTACGAAATGAAAGCGTGGCCCACGCGTAGCCGTTCAAAGGCGATGACCGGGGAAGAGGCTACCGTTGTGTTAGAATTACGAAAAGATGAGCGCCGTGACGTGCCACGCATGGGAGGTATCATTATTTGGGGAACAACGCTTGTCATCACCCTCCTTTTTTGGATTCTTGCTGAAGTCAGTGCGAGTCCGTTGTTCGAAAAATTAAATTTCCTTTCACGCAATCAAACATGGCTTCCGCTTTTCACGCTCGTGGTTGCGAGTCTGATAGGGCTGGTGGACGATCTTATGTTCATCCGCGCAAGCGGTACGTACGTTGCCGGTGGCATTTCGCTCCGCAAGCGAATTGTACTGGTGGCACTCATTGGACTCATTGGAGGGTTGTGGTTTTTCCGCCAAAACGGTGTGGATGACATTTTAATACCATTCATTGGTGAAATACATCTTGGAATTTGGTTTGTTCCATTTTTTGTACTCGTGATGCTCGCAACGTTCAGCGGGGGAATCATCGATGGACTAGATGGGCTCGCCGGAGGAGTCATCGCATCCTCATTTGCCGCGTATATGGGCATCGCATTCTTTCAATCGCAGTACGATATTGCCGCCATGCTCGCAGTAATGATTGGCGGGCTACTGGCCTTTTTGTGGTATAACATTCCACCAGCCGCGTTTTATATGGGAGAAACTGGTATACTAGGGTTAACCACCACACTCACGGTGGTTGCGGTGCTCACTGATGCCGTTGCGGTGCTGCCAATTATTGCACTTCCACTACTGGCAACATCTGCATCTGCTATTTTACAAATTGGTTCAAAAAAATATCGCGGGAAGAAATTATTTCGTGCCGCGCCGCTCCATCATCACTTTGAAGCACTCGGGTGGACACAGGCGCAGATCACTATGCGATACTGGATTGTGAGCGCGGTGGTCGCAATTATCGGCATGGTCATCATGCTCGTTGGATAACATATGTACGACATCATTATTAAAGGAGGAACAGTGTATGACGGATCAGGTGGAGAACCAAAACCACTTGATGTTGGTATTACCGGAGATCACATTTCTGCGCTCGGAGCACTTGAGCCTTCCAAGGACACCCATGTCATCGATGCTCATGGGCTTGCGGTGATGCCAGGTGTTGTGGATATTTTAAATCACTCAGACACACATTGGACGCTTTTTGATGAACCATCGCAAGAAAGTTTACTTCGCCAGGGCATTACCTCAATTATCGGTGGCAGTTGCGGATCTTCACTCGCTCCCATCGTGAGTCCAGCGGCGCTGGAAAGTTTGCGCCAATGGATCGATATTTCCCGTCTGAATATTAATTGGCAGACGGTTGATGAATACCTCAAATTCATTGCTTCGCGTCCTATCGGAGTGAACTACGGTACGCTTGTTGGGCACGTCACGCTCCGTATGGGCACGCTAAGTCCAAAAACTAAAAAAGTATCCGAAGAACATATTAAAGAAATGCAGGGTGTTCTTGGTACAGCATTTCGAGATGGCGCGTTCGGTATTTCATTTGGACTTGCATTTGATAACGCTGAAACGGTCACGCTCCATGAAATGGAAGAGCTTGCAACATCCGCGCGCGCATATAACGCGCTCGCATCATTTCATTTGCGCGACGAAGGAAAACATCTCGTTCCTTCCATCAACGAAGTAGTTGATATCGCGCGCACCTCGGGGGCTAATATAGAAATTGGGCACCTCAAAGCAATTGGGCAGAGCGCATGGGAAGACTTTTCTGTTGCACTCGATATTTTACGTCGTGCACGTGCGGATGGGCTGCAAATTCATGCCGACTTTTTCCCATATAACCGCACGGGGTCATTGTTATATACAATGCTTCCACAGTGGGCAAAAGAAGGGGGAAAGGACGCAATCATGCAGCGCCTCCGAGATCCAGAAAAAAAACGCATCATACTCAATGATCTTCGCTCATTAACACTACACTATGATCGCGTGATATTTGCCTCAACGCTGCGTAAGACTGGTTTGGTAGGAAAAACATTAGCGGATGCCGCGCTTGCAATTGGCCTCCCACCGGAAGAGGCGCTCCTCAACGTACTACTGATTAACGAGCTGTCCGTAGTTATTTTTGGACACACCCTTAAAGACGATCATCTGCGCCTTCTCATGAAAGAACCATACACATTTATTTCTTCAGATGGCATTGGAAAGGCAGAACAGGGACATCTTTCCACGACAGGCAATTTAGTGCATCCGCGCTCCTACGGCACCGTACCGACCGCGTTATCATTCGCAAAAGATAGTAAAGGTGAAATATCGCTCTCGGATGTCATTCGCAAAATGACCATGGGGCCCGCCGATAAAGTGGGGCTCACTGATCGTGGGCGCATTGCAAAAGACGCGTATGCTGATATTGTGGTGTTTGACCCTGCGCGTG
>CAYHYZ010000019.1:0-13588 GCA_964360995.1 uncultured Candidatus Saccharibacteria bacterium | reverse complement strand
TTAGATAATTCTATCCTCTCCCGACGCTTCAGTCGGGACCCCGAAGCCGACGCTTCAGTCGACTCTCCGACACAACGTTGGAGCATCATAGATTATAACATCGGGGTACTTTGCCAGTTCAGAACCGCATCGTTGGGATATAGCAGCATGATGATATTAAGTGTGAGATTATCGCGGATCATATACCCAACGAAAAGCTCCATTCCTATCGCGAGCGCAACAATTAACCAAACGGGCCACTTACGCGCCATGATAAATCCCAGTACCATCGCACCAATATCGCAGATTGAATTGAGTACACTATCTCCATAGTAATCGAGCGAGATGGTAACTTCCCGATATCTATTGATCACGAAATCGGTATTTTCAAAAATTTCCCACGCCGCTTCAATAATAATTGCGATGAGTAATTTGCGCGAAGCGGGCATGCGGCGCGCAAACAAAGAGAGCAACCAATAGAAAGCAAATCCGTGAATGACGTGAGAAAATGTATACCAATCAGAAATATGTTGCGAGTTTTCAGAACTGAATGTCACTCCATGCCACAATTTCACATAATTGCATTTGCAGATGAGCGGATGTCCAAGCGCATATAAATATGCTCCTGCAATTCCTGTCAGTAATAGTGCCGCTGCGGTGGAGGCAGAAAATTGATCTCCTCGATATTTTTTTACGTACCATACGACAATCAACGAAATACCGACGTACGTTGCGGTGATAAGTGATGCCTCAACTACCAATGGAAGATTCATAGAAATGACGCGATTGCGTTACGAATCACTACGTATGCGAAGTAGAGATAGAACATCCAAAATCCAAACATAAAAAAATTCGTTACAATGTTTGGACGCAGCGGTACTGGCAGTCTGCGATTATTTACATACATTAAGAGCGGCATATAGAGTGCCATGGAAATACCCGAGAGCACGCCGGAGATGGTGAGCAATGCGAGTGGTTGGCTATATCCGGAAAGTATGATTCCTACAACACACACGATCGTGACAATACTATAATATAATCCTCCTGCCGAAATACGATCAAATATCGAAAATATTTTTACGTACGGCCCAGAACGCGCATTTGTATAAATAATGTCGGTCAACATTCGTGTGAGTGCATCGATCACGGTCCACATAACGGAAAACAACATGAGAAACGCCATCACGAGAAACAAATAAAATCCGGGTCGCCCCCACTGCTCACCGAAAATATTTGCTTGCACCACTGCTACTTGCACGCCCTCGGGCACAATACCCATTGGTACGAGCACCGCGTATGCGTTCAGACTGAGCAAAAACAACGTGGTAAATCCAAGGATAAGAAAAATGACTCCTTGATCAATCGTGACGTATCGCATCCATCCGCGCCATCTACGCATGAGCATGGGATTTGAGGTATCAAATGTATACCCTGTTGCCGCCACCGCCTGCACGCGCCCCGTGATGGGATTGGTAATCCGCCCCACATATTTTCCCATTCCCACTTGTTTGTCGCGGTACCATAACGACACTGCAAGGTTGAGCATCCCTCCGGCTCCAGCAAACACCACCGCGCCAAGGAGCACATTCATATCCACTCCATCGGGTATACTACCGAACGAAAACACTCCACGCAGTCCTTCGGCAAGGAGCTCCCACGACAAATTCATACTGCTAATCGCAAGTAATAAGATAAAAAATGTCGGTACCGTCAGTAGTAAAATACGCTCTAGGAGCACATACGCAATACGCCCGCTGAATGTCAGGAGAATTAATAGTACATAGACCACGCGCGCCCAAAAAATGTAGTCTCCGTACCCCGTGAGCTTTACCAGAGTCGTACCAATCGCAGTTGCCCATGCGGGCCATACATACAAAATAATTGCCGCAACAAACCAAAAAAAAGCGGTGCCTGCAAATACGCGCGCAGAAGTGGTAAAAAAACCTTCTCCCGTTGCTACTTCATGACGTGCGACTTCTCTATTGATAAAATACTGACCGCTAATACCTACGAGCGCGAGCCACAATAATGTGAGGCCGTGTTTCGTAATTAAATGCGGCCACATGATCAGCTCGCCCGTGCCAATTCCTAAACCCATCACGACCACGCCAACTCCAAGAGCCTTCGTCCAATGCGGAGGTTCGGGAAGTTCTTTTTTTTCTAACGGAGCATATGGTTGCATGCCTTTCGTATTGCTACGCGTAATCGATGTGCTATTTTTTATAGTATACCATATGGCCGTTCGTCTTATGTGTCTGGCATTCCTCCCCTTGAAAGATTGATGGACGCACAATACGGGGAGAACATCCGGACTACCAAGAATACAAAAAAGAACGAGCATGCTCGTTCCATTACCTCCCCGTGCATAGTATTGCCCCGCGCATCCAGCGCGGGGCGTTTTGTGCGAAGGGGTTAATTGTTCTCTTTCACCCGCTCCGCGAAAACCGCATCAGATGGGACTATGTACCCTATCGAAACGTACACGATCACCACAAGCGACACGATTCCGAGTAACGGAGCGATGATGAACATAAGCCACCTCCTCCTGAATCTTACAGATTATTTATATCATATATTTTGCTATTTGTCAATTTCATGTGGATAATTGTGTCCGCGGAAATTACATTGCTGCATAATAAGAAAATGCCCCGAACCACTACTGGCTCGGGACATTGCTGTTATATTGTGATTCATCCCTAGTGCAAGGTGCGCTTGCTGAGCGCCTTCGTGGCCGACGGATTCAAGAATGAATCATCGGTCGGGACTTGCCGAGTGCAGAGTATCTCTCCTCGCAATTGGTCGGTATCCAAGCCACACGATGGATCGCGACACTCACATCGGCAGGGCTCTTCTATCATGTCATTGCGTAAATGTATTTCGAGATGCGCGATCTCCCGCTCTGTAGCCTCCGCATCAGCGCGCATTCTGTGCACAAGCCATCTCGTCCATACAATGATTGCGACGAGCACGAGCGCAAAATACATCCATTGCCAAATCTCCATCTGTGCTCACCTCTCTTACGGTTTTGGATCCCGCCCTTGCTTGAAAAGGTACACGCCGCCGCGCATATCCTGCTGCATGCACCTGACACCCAAGTAAAACACGAAGGCCAGGAGCGCGCAGCCAAGTAACATCCAGAAAAGAAACTTGAGGAGAAGTATCACGTTGCCCTCCTTTAATGATCAATGTTCAAAAAATAGGATACCACATTGACTTCATTTTGTCTAGTGTATCGGCGCGTCGCGCATTACGAGGTGCGTTTCCAAAAATCGTAGAACACAATATAGCAATATGTCACGCCAACTTCTTTTGTCATAATCCAACGCTGACGGAGCCCCCTCCAAAATCCCCACTTCTTTTCTTTGATTGTTTGTCGATATGGAAATACTGCGTACCCCATTTTTCCTCCGCTTTTTTTTACGCGAAAGTTGAGCCCGGTCTCGATGCGAAATCCTGTTTTATAAAACTGCGGAAGTGCGTTCCAGTCAGATTTTTTTACGCATCGTTCACCGGAATTAAGTGCAAAAAGTTTCACCGCGCGCTGTTCAGGATTGAAGCGAATACCAATAAATGTTTGATACGTTCCATCAAGCACCGGACGAATCATGCCCGACACGTGTTCTGGTTGTAAACCGAGTAAATCCGCATCGCAGAAAAAAATGTATTCCCCTTTCGCCGCTTGCACGCCCGTTTCCATTGCGGCGGCCTTCCCTTTATTGCGCTCGTGCGTCAGAAATCGCACTGTTGGATATTTCGACGCATAGACATTTACAGGAGATCGGGAACCATCGTCCACCACAATAATTTCATGCACGTCAGAACACCGCACTAGCGTATCAAGTACAGGTAAAATTCTCTCTTCTTCGTTATACGTCGCAATGACTGCGGTAACGATGGATTTGGTCATATATCTGATATGAATGCACGACTAAGAAACTGGGTAATAATATTACGAACAATGTGTGAATCTTGACTTAAAAATAAACTGTGCCTTCCATTGGCAATGACGTGCGATTCTCGTACCAGCGAGGGAGAGCAAGAGATCAGCGCATCGGCACTACTGGGGAGTGCGAGTAAATCATGCTCAGCGTGAATTGTGAGTATCGGACAACGCACATCCTCAAGCGCCTTTGGCATGCGCTTATTCCCCTCTTGTACCATCGCAAGACCGATTGCAGGCATTTGATGATATGATCCAATCCGCCTACGCTCCGATAATTCTTCGGGGCTGAGGCGCTTATTCCAGAGTGGCCGCACTTTTCCCAACACATGTAATAACGGCATGGAATATTTCCACCGAAGTTGGTAAGGGGTGACCGTTGAAAATACTGCGGCGGGGCGGGTGGACGACGCCGACTGCATAGCTAAATATCCGCCAAAACTATGGCCTCCGATCGCAACGGGTAAATTTTTCATCTGCATATCGGTCACTGCGCGCTCCGCCGCTTCGCTCAACTGCTCATAACTAATGTCAAACAACTCTTCCACGCGCGTACAATGCCCGGGCAATAACGGGATGTGTACAATCGCATTGAATTCACGAGAAAGATATTCTGGAAGTGCGCCAAATTCACCCGGACTTCCGGTATACCCATGAAAGAGCACAATGACTCTTTCTGGATGTGTTGGCGCTATGGTGATTGACGTGCTCCTTCTACGAGAATGCGATTCAACCATATGCGCAATATATAAATAACTAATATGACTGCGGCAACAATACTCAAACTATATGCAAGATTATGATACGCGTCGAGGAGCCCCATCACTCCCTTCCCCGCGTAATATCCGAGCGCGCACACTGCAATACTCCAAATTGCGGTGACGATGCTGTTATAAATGAAGAATTGCCTAAAGGATAACTGTATTTTGCTGAGATAAAAAATCATGATAATGCGCGTGCCGTACAAAAATTTCGTAATCAGTAACGCGATAAATGTTCTCCCACGCGCGACGGTGCGAATAAAATCGGCAACCATGACGAACTTGTTTTTTATATTGGGACGACGCTCCAAGCGCTCCATCGCGTATTTTCCAAATTGAAACCAACAAAAGTCCGACAGCATGGTTCCGAGAAATGAAAACATTAGTACCTCCTGAAACGACAGCGCGCCGGTTGCGGAAAGCATTGCAATAATTAAAATCGTCTCTTCTCCCCCAAAAAACGCTCCCAGTAATGGTATAAAAAACGTGTATGGCATGTGCACCTGTAGCCACGATATTACCGCTTGTATTGCGATCGCTCCGTCCATCGTTGGAATAGTATACCACGTTAAAAGATGCCGGCGCATATAGAAAATGCCCCCTCGCCTGCATCGGCTCGGGGGCATAGAAACTAATGGATCGCGTGTCCGTTCAGGCGCGGAATGGGGTCATTGAAAACGCTCTCCGCCTCATCCATCCCAAGATTGCGGAGCGCTGAGGGGATGACACGAAGCACCTTCTTGTACACTCCGTACCGCACCTTCTTTCTGTCGCAGAGCGGACAATACCAAGAACTGATACGTCCCTGCTCGATAGGCTCACCGCCATCATTCCCGGGAACACACACGATGACGCGCACTTGCGCCGCCTCAAGCTTCTTGCCACATCGTTTGTGATAGTACGAGCCTTCCCTCAACTCGCACTCGTCCGTGAGGTATTGATTCTCGATAGCGTCGAGCGCAGTTTCCGAGCGAATCCGACGAGGTATTTTCATCTACTACTCCTACTCCCAAAGATTTCACCCACATGCTACGCCGTGAGCGATAGAAAGTAAAGAGTGCGGTCGCACTACCCCTTATCGCTCCATCAGACGCAATGCTCCGTCCTCAATACGTAAGTAAAGGGATTTTCCAACACTTGGTCTCGTGGTCATAGGCTCACCCTCCGCGCGATCAGCAAAATTTACGATCAGCACGCCGTCACGCCCTTCGGTAGTTTGCGGTGCAATACGATCTCCGAGAAGCACGCCGTTCGTGCCGCGATATCCATACTCGCCCTTCAGCGCCACGACGGCGTAAAAAAACATTCCGCTTCCTCCCCCACTTTGCGTGAGTAAAAATCCAATATCTTCCATTCCGTCGCCATTAAAATCGCTGCGTGCTTCATTACCAAAATACGTGGTCACCAGTGTTGATGCAGACCCAGACGTAATTTCAGTTTCTACTTTTCCATTCACCAAGGTTACTGCGACGCCTTCTATGGTATACGTAGCGTCTTTATATCCCACGCCTTGCGTTACCTCCTCCGGTGCGCGCCCGAGTACCCACCACAAAGCGCCGACGAGTAATAATGCTCCCAAAATAATAAAAGCTTGTTGTTTGCTCATATACTTATTGCTTCGCGCATTACAATACAAATAATAAAAAAAGGACGCCAATGACAATGCGGTAATATCCAAACGCACTGAATGAGTGCGTACGAATATACGCAAGCAACCAGGTAATGCTCGCAAGCGCGGTAAGAAATGCGCCAGTGAAACCAATGAGAAATACCGGGAGATCAGCAAATTGAAAGGTCTGTATTGTTTTTATTGCGTCCAGTGCGGTTGCGGCAATCATAGTGGGCACGGCAAGTAAGAACGAGAACTCTACAATACGCTTTCGATCTACGCCGACTGCCATGCCTCCAATAATCGTTGCTCCCGCGCGAGATACCCCAGGGATCACTGCAAGCGATTGCATAAGTCCAATACCGAACGCTTGTGGGTAAGATATATTTGACGCGCTTACTCCGTCTGTGATCATTAAAGGTTTTTGATACTTCTCAAATACAATCATCACCACTCCCCCAGCAATCAATGCCCACGCAACAACGGCCACACTTTCGAGTAACACTTCCTTTATGAAGGGGTACAGCGTCACGCCCACAATTGCCGTCGGAATAAACGCAACAATCAATCGTGTGAGCGTGTTCCATTCAAAAAATTTCCTCCAATACAGTACGCCCACCGATGCAATCGCCGCGCACTGAATGCTAATATAAAAACTTTTCACCACTGCACTCGGATCGATATGAAGCAGCTTTCCTGCAAGCAATAAATGCCCCGTTGATGAGACCGGTAAAAATTCTGTAAATCCCTCAACAACACTGAGAATAAGTGCCTGCAGTAAATTCATTTGGTACTCCTAGTGTGTCTGATTCATCGTACATTGTCGACAGTACATTACGCATGGTCATTTCTCAATGCACAGTGTTTTGACGAAATTTCTGATTGTGAGTATAGTGCCAAAAGATTGAGTTCGTGGAGGACAATAATGGGATCACATCCGAAACTTTCTAAAGAACATCTGCTCTCTGTGGTTGTGTCCGAAACCATCAATGCGATGCGGCTGATTAAGTGTTTTATTTGCGGTGGGCCACTGGGGCAGATGGAGTGTATGTATGGCGTACGGTACAACCACCCCACCGATATTGGAGAAAGCTGGTATCATTGCCGGAAGTGCAGCATCGTCTGGAGGCTCGTCATCAGGAATTGGGTAAACGAGCGCGGAGACGGCATGATCACTGGAGAAGGACACGATGTGACGCTGCATGCATATTCCAATTGTTACTGCCGCGCACCCCTGCTCACCCGACCGAATGCAAGTGGGTACGCCGCAGACTTTGGCGTGATACTCAACCACAACACCGAAAAACAAACGTATCACGCGCGCAGAGCGGATTGATACAATCACCCACAATGGCGCCGAGATGCAACCTTGCTCTCGGCGCTTTTTATGTAAATTTTTACGAACTCACGCCCGTCGTATTAGGGTGGTAGTAATAAAATCTCCCGACACCGAAGTGCCGGGAGAGCATGTTCACATGAGCATGTGGTGAGCAAATCCATACTGCAATGCCTCTGTGGCAGAAATGTACCTTTCATCTTTCAGCCATGTTTCTAACAAAGCTACCGGGAGCTTGCCGTTGCATCGTTCAACGAGATAAGTTCCATACTCTTGTTGGTGGCCCGTCATCCGCTCAGTCATACGCGCGTATTCTGTTAACGGAACGGCTCTCCCTTGTTCAATGCGCCGCGCCACCGAATGCACCATCAATTCGGTCTTTTCGGTGATGTATCTTGTCGTCCCGGATAGAAACACCGGCACCGCGGCGGAAGCAACATATCCTACCGCAATCGAGTACATCGGAACGGGATACACGGATCGCACGAGTTCGCGCATCGCGGTGGATACACCGCTTAATCCGCCGGTCGATGAAATGATCAGCTTCACTGGAGAGACGCGATCGTTGCAGTAACAATCTCGCAGCCAGTCAGCGAAGCCCGCGAGGACTTGCTCGTTAATCTCTGAAATGAGATGGAATGTTCGCTCTCTTGAGATGTCTTTCACAAGTGCCTCCTTTATTCAGAGTTGTAGTACCCTGGAATCACAGACTTACACGCGCTACACATGAACAGCTGTATGCGGTGTCGGGAGCGTTGTTCCCCTTCAGAGTACCACCGCGCCAAGAGGATATCGAGCAGTTCAATGCCGCACGATGGACATCTGGGATATATCTCAAGCGTGCCAAGAGAGATACTCATCATGTCCATTTCTTCTGAATTCGCCGCCTCGTCGTCTGAGACTTCGTCCGCTTGCATCTCAGCCTCATTGAGCTCCTTCAAATAAGAAAGTTTTTTGATTGCAAAGAAAAGAGCAACGAGCCCGAGAGCGGCCAAACCGATCTTTAGTATGAACATAGCCCCTCCTATTCCTCTCATCCTTATAGCAGAACTTCGGTACGAGTCAACTAAAACAAAAACCCGCCGAAGCGGGTTTTTGTGAAAACGATTGCGATTAGACGCGTCGTGCGACCTGTCACTAATTCCTGTTTTCCATATTATTGATATACTCCTCGGATGTTAAGTGGAGACCTGTCATTTTTAGAGTCGATGACAACAATAACAACAGCGCGGAAATCAACGTAAGCGCCGCTCCAATAAGAAATATGGAGTCTATGCCAAATGCGAAGGAAATCGAGCTCCCAAGAATCATTGCTAAACCAACTGCGATACCATCAAGCGAATGAAAATATCCGTATCGTTTCCCAAGATGTTCTTTTTCACTCATTTCTGCAATTAATACTGGGACACATACGATCTGTACTGCCATCAGCATACCCATGACTACCTCAATGGCCATCACTGCACTAAATGAAAGATTTGTGGAAAGTAGCAATATCACACATGCGAATAAAAACTGAGCAAGAATGACCGCCTGTAATCGCTGGAATATATATCTGCCGACCAACAATGCGCACAATGATTGAGCTAGTATGGAAATACCAAACGCGATACCAAAGTATTGAATACCGACAATTTCGTTTACACGAAGTACCCAATAGGGCGCAGCAATACCTGAGCCTAGTGCGAATAAAGTATTCGCTATTAAAAAATTACGATAAATCATAGGATAATAAAAATGCCAGTTTTATAAGATACTGGCAAACTCATGTTGTCTTCTTAGGAAGGTCAAATTCTCCGGACTTGACCCCTTATGAATGCATCCCACTCGTTTTTGTCAAACGAGAGAACAGCGCCATCGCGCGCTTTTGAGTCGCGCACTTGCACCTTCTTCCCGTCGTGGGCTACTTCGACGCACCATGTAATGATGCGCGAAAAGCTTGACTTCCTGAACTGACGATCGGGCCTCAACATGTTTTTCTCACTCCTAGCAGAGGCTCAAGGTTATCTCAAGCCATAATGGAATACTACTCTACGCAGTTACGCCTAGCAATAAGGTGCTACGAGTATATATATAGCCATCCACTCTAAAATTTTGGATACTTTCTGGTAGCACAAACAAAAAACCCGCCGCCAGCTGGCGGAGGGTTTTTGTGCGTACGATTGCGATTAGACGCGGCTGACCTTTGTTGCGTTCGGGCCCTTTGGGCTCTCGGACACTTCAAATGTCACCTTGTCACCTTCGCGGAGTTCCTCAAAGGAAACACCTACGAGCTCGTTGGAGTGGAAAAAGAGATCCTTTTCCTTTCCTTCGCGCTTGATGAATCCAAAGCCCTTGTCTGTGACACGGGCGATTATTCCTTCTTCCATAGTTGTGAAATCAAGTGGTAAATAATATATCAATCAAATGTGCTGGAGTTGTAGGTCGATCCCTGCTCCTCTGGATCAGCCCAGAGATGATTGCATAACAGTACCACATCCCTTGAGACTTGTCACGCCATAGATGCTCATAACTGGAAAACTTAGGGGACCCTAATACCTAAAAAGGCTTTGCTGCCAACAAGAACAGACAAAATTACCCAAGTTCCTCGGGTCGAATTATCACTTGTGATCCCTCTGTAATCTCTCCGCGGATCAGTTTATCAGCGATTGCCTGCTCTATTTTTTCCTGAATTGCGCGGTTCATAGGGCGCGCGCCGAATTGCTTGTCTGTGCCAAACTTGACCGTAGCATTTATCAAATCGTCCGTAATCACCAGCTCAAGATTTTTCTCGCGCATACGCACCTGAAGTTTTTGGAGCATCAATCGTGCGATCTGGGTGAGATCCTGTGCGGTCAACGGCTTGAATAGCACAACGGCGTCGAAGCGATTCAATAATTCAGGTTTATAGGTGCCACGCTCAATCAGCTTATCGATAATTTGTGCTTTCGTTGCGCTCATATCCGCGCCATGTTCCTGCGCCTCCCAAATCAAATCGCTCCCCGCATTTGAAGTGGCGACAATGATGACATTACGAGCACTCACGTGATGCCCCTGCATATCAGAGAATACCCCCTCATCTAAAATCTGCAAAAAGAGATCAAGAATATTTTTGTTCGCTTTTTCAAATTCATCCAACAAAAGCACACCATATGGTTTTTCTTTAAGCGCTTTGGTGAGCGCCCCCACGCGCGCCCCTTCAGAAAATCCAATCAAACGCTCCAGTGCATCTGCGGTTTGATATTCAGACATATCAAAACGCGCAATTGCCTTCTCTCCGTCAAAAAATATATCTGCAAGCGCCTTGACCGTTTCTGTTTTCCCAACGCCGGTTGGCCCGAGAAACAGTGCTGACCCCATTGGACGCTTCATGTTGCGCACGCCTGCGCGTGCGCGGCGAAGTGCGCTCGCCACAGCTTTAATTGCCTCATCCTGTCCTACCACGCGCTCATGAAGATATTGTTCTAATGAAAGTAGTTTTGTGCGCTCGTCAGAGGTAATTTCACCCACCGGGATGTTTGTTTTCGACTGAATGAACGAGAGAATATCACTCCGCTCGATAAATATTTTTTTCTGTTGCACCACAAGAGGTGCCACTCCAACAAGTAAATCGATTGCCTTATCTGGCATCACTCCGTATGGCAAATAGTTATCAGCGCTACGAAGCGCTTCGTCAATTGCTCCGTAGGTAAAGAGCACCTTACTATGCGCTTCGATGTCTTCTGCGGCGCGCTCTAATTGTGAAATCATACGAGTATGCGAGGGCTCGGTGATCTCTACTTTTTCCATTTTGCTCATCAGTAGTGCGTTGGATTCAATAGTGTTTTGAAAACTATCGAGATCCGCCAGTGCTATAATTTGCAGTCGTTCTGAAGAAAAATATGGTTCAAGTAATTGTACTGCGTCCGCGCCAAGCGTGCGCGCATGCTCGAGAAACGCGGCAAAGCTCGGGATGACAAGAATAATATTCCGCGCACGCACCGCGTTATCCAAGATAGATATCAGTGCGGACTCATATTCTGATTTCGAGTGAAGCACACTCGCCATAATATTGTAGTCAAGCGCATACATCTTCTTGCCCTCAAGTTCGGGAGTGACAGTTCCTCGCGAAATGGAGCGAGCAAAGTTATATACGACGTCGCGTGCGGCATCTTCATTTGGCCCTACTACCATTGCATCAGCGCCGTGTGCCCGCGCCAAAATTCGCTCAAGTGCGGCAACCTCTTCGGTATTTTTGAGTGACATAGCAACGGCGGACGCATCGTAGTGCTCTACGATTTCCCTTCCAAATCGCGCGAGTGTATATGCGGCGCTGTATGACCAGTCCCGTCCTATACTAGGCACGGCCGCGAGTCGTTCACGCGTCCACCAGCGCTCACGCGTACGTGCAAGCGCACGACTGCGCGCGTACCACTCCGATGCGCCAATGACATCAGTTTCGCGAGCACCCGCATCAATAATAAACGAGCGAAATGCTGCATCTGCTTCAAGTAGCGCGCGCGCAAACATTGAAAGCGTAATCGGTTCACTGATCGTATCGGGGAAATTGATGTCAGTAACGGGCGCGTTCCTACGCGCAAGAAAATTGGCATCAATGATGCTTTTGGTAATGCCACAGCGAAGCAGTATCAACTGTCCTGCAGGAGAACTCACAAATGCTTGCGTTGTGTCCCCGCGTGAAAGATACAACACCTTGAGCACATCAAATGTAGGGCCGATTGTCGCGTTTTCGTCCGCGAAATATGAATATCTAAAAAATAGCTCAACCGTGTAGATCGTAAGATATACGGAAATGAGTATGAGTGTGAGTCCTAGTAATTTTGGAGCAGCGACAAGAATAGGGTCAACATTGACAGATGCCGGTAGCGGCGAGTATCCGATGGCATACGCAATGGTCGTGCAGAACGCAAGAAGCACAATACATATATTGAGTGCTCGATCAATTTTGTCTCGCAGCGGGTGCGAAAATTTATAGTCGAGCGCAACGATCGCATAGAGTGGATGTTCGGAAAGATGCATGGACGTGAGGTTCATATAATGAGTAGCGCAACTCCAAGCACAAATGCACTAATAATCACCAGCGGGAGTAAAAACCAAAGTACAAAAAAAGCGCCGCCAAGCATTACAGCGAGCGCAATCGACCCCAGACCAACAATGATAGTGAACGACCGAATAAAAAATCCTACGATGTGCATGAGCGTATTCACCGCAAATACCGCCATCCATTCATCAAATCCACGCTCTTTGCGCACTTCCCCAAGTTGCTTCCATTTTGAAAACAGCGTAAGAGTAAGCAGCTTAATGGAGAAGAAGTGGTACAAAAACCAAAGAATATTACCCCAAATCCGCGTATATGCGACGGGAGCATCAAAATACATCCAAATAAAAAAGTCTCTCACAAGAAGCGCAGTTGCCATCCTGCGTATATTCTACCAAACAATGCGTTGTACCGCGAAAGATATATAAGAAAACCACCCAATTTGTTTGATATTGGGCGGCATGTGCGTTCTTATGTTGTCCTGCAGTCGAGAATGGCACATTTATCCGAGCAATACACCGCTATCTGATCTGGCGGCAACGGTATGTCGCACGCGTCTCGATAGCACCTACGACCATCTGGATGAGCGCGAGGAGTGAGCCATCCTTTATCATCACATTTCGCACACCCCCATCCTCCACAAGCGTGACATTGCACCGCATCTACCGGATAGTTTTTGTCTTTTGGAATATCCATTACGCCCTCCTGTCACAGTGAGCTTCTGGCCAGAGCATACTATAAATGGGCACTCGATTCCAGCACTGAGTTCGCTTCACAAAATGCACACTCGGCATACAATACAGATATGAAACACAATGGAGGTGGCGATGCCGTTTATGGTCTTGGGCTTCTGGGTCCGGCGGTATTTTATATCAAAACCGCATCAAGATTTGCCGCGGGCGTAATCGCAGTGTTGAAAGCAATCTTGTGGCCCGAGTTTATGGAG
>CAYHYZ010000018.1:0-13728 GCA_964360995.1 uncultured Candidatus Saccharibacteria bacterium | reverse complement strand
CAAGCGAAGCTTGCACTGTGAAGAAACCACGGCCGTGAGGCCGTGGAGGTTCATTCATACCCATTCAATACCACTCAATCAAAAAACACCCGCTCCGGGGTGTTTTTTGATTCAGGCAATACCGAGTAAACTTTTCAATCGCCCCTCATCGAACCCAACGGTGATTTCCCCATCGATGTCGGTAACTGGTACTCCCAGCTGCCCGGTCTTTTGAATCATCTCATCGCGCTTGACGGCATCAGTAGCGACGTTGTGTTCACTAAATGTAATATTGTTTTTCTGAAAAAACTCCTTCGTCATTTTGCAATACACGCACGTGGGCGTGGAATAGATTTGAACATTTTTCATGTTAGTATGCGAATGTGGCTAGAATCCTCCTGCACCAGAGCCGCCATCCATTAAACAATAATTTCCCATTAACTAAGTATATCATGGCCTCAAAGTATCAGCTATATACCAGAGATTGGGTCAATACCGAATCCCTTGTCTCTCGTCACAAGCGCGCTCAGTTGCTATTGCGTATGCTCGCGCGCACCTACCCGGAGGAACGCACGATGTTACGCTATGGGAATCCTGTACAACTCCTGGTTGCAGTTATGCTGTCAGCGCAATGCACGGATGCGCGAGTAAATATCGTCACTAAGTCGCTGTTTAATAAATATGTGACCGCAAAAGATTTTGCAAAAGCAAGACCCGCAACGCTTGAAAAAGAAATATTCTCCACCGGATTTTATCGCACAAAAGCACGGCACATTATCGCTGCCACGCGGATCATTGAAAAAGATTTTGATGGCACCGTACCAAGTACAATGGCTAAGCTCCTAACGCTCCCTGGAGTCGCCCGGAAAACTGCGAATGTGGTACTCAATAATGCGTACAATATTTCTGAGGGTATTGCAGTTGATACACACGTCGCACGCACAGCTCAACGGCTTGGACTTACGCATTCATATGACCCAAAAAAAATAGAGCGCGATTTGATGGCGCTTTTTCCTCAAGATCAGTGGGCGTCACTCTCGTACTATTTGATTCGCCTTGGTCGAGAGACGTGTGACGCACGCATTCCCCAGTGTGAGATCTGCCCTCTACGGGCACACTGTCCATCTCAGCGTGCTACGCTGCGGCGAAAAAAATAAAGAATAGCGGAATTAAAAATACTGGAGCCTGCAAAAGCACTCCACGCACATACTGGTGATGCGGTATTTTCCAATCAGTATGCACAGCGTCATGAAAATTCTGATGATGTGAGAGCAATTTCATACGCGTTGCAAAATAAATAAACTGCAACATATCGGGCAAAATGCCTCCGAGCATCGCAAGGAGTACCGCAACGATGGACCATGACGCCCCTCCTACATACAACACCGAGGAAAGCGCAATCAGCCCAATACTCATATCGATAGCAAGACGAATCATATCAATTGATATGGCGCCAACCGACAAATTGACGGCGCTTGCTGCGTGGCTCTCTCCAAGTTTTTTCTCGAGCGATTTGAGTGGCCAATCCCAATGTGGAATTGCATCTACGATGTAGTGACTGGCAATACCAACGGCAAAAGCCGCTGCCGGGTTATGTAGTACCGGTAGCGCAACTGCTGTTGCAACAACCATATGAGTGCCAAATGTCATGTGTGGATGATAGGGAGATAACGCGTGAACGTCAAAAAAGTCACGCACATACACTACGCGCAATTATTAAGAAAGCAAAATCGGGAAATCTGATTCAATGATATACATTTCCCTCGCCCACCACATGATGATTGCGGAGACAATCGCTGCGGCAATCATCCAAAAAATCCAGGTTTTGATATCGAGCTCCTCAGACATACTCCATTCAGTATACCGACACTTTATACATCTGGCGAATAGCGCAGTGAATTTCCTTGTTCAACATCGGAGACATCATTGTATATGATATGATTGATATATCGAATTTCTATGGAGTACACGACTTTTAATATATATGAAGCAATATTTTGGATATCCCTGGGCGGACTCAGCCTGATCTTGCACCAAATTGCCCATTGGCAAGCACGGGTGGTATTTATTGAGGCGGCAATATGGGCGGCGCTATTTGGGATATCCGACATTGTGGAGGTATTCACGGATGGCTTGTTCCGCCCTGAACTGTGGTGGCTCATAGCATGGAAAGGAATCTGCATGGTGGGAATACTCCATGTGATCTATCGATACCTACACTTGCGAATGGTAATGAAATAGGGCGCCCCTCTTGCCATTGGCTCATCGGGGCACCCTTTCTACTCGCTGGATCTTTGTATCGGATATGGTCGACCCATTCTCGCCGCCACTTCCGGTGATAACGAACTGAATTTGTGAGCTCCAAACATGATGAGTCCAAGAAAGAACGCGAACATAAGTATCGCAACAACTCCCATGAGCTTGTCGCTACGATACAACCCATGATACCGATCAGGCTGCTCACCCATCTATTTCACCTCCGAAAATCTGTCTGCAATATACACCCATGTGACTATTTTGTCACCTCGATAAGCCTAGGGGTTGTGGCAACACGCACAACATTAAATCGCAATCTACCAAGTAGCAGCCCTTCCGGCGTGCGGACACTGACGCGCCACTTACCTTCCGGCACCTGCATTTTTTCTGTATACCCACGGTATCCTCCGTCTCTCCCTCCTACAATGCCAAACGTGTACGTGAATAGCACTTCCCAATCATTTGTTGTGTCGTTATAAAACTCCCACTCGTGCACAATGCGTGTCGTAATGCGGGTTGGAGCAAACACTGAAGAATATGCGTAGGCGCGCTCCTGCGAGGCAAGGTGAATGGTGTGTACCGGCCATATGCGATCTTTCCAACCCCTCTCTTCGTCGAGCACATGGTACGCTCCATCAGTTGATTTCCACACCGCGTGATACACGCCCGCATCTTTTAATGAGAGCGGAATGGGCGGAATAATATTTGTAAAATATAACACATGCATCAGCACATATATTCCACCGATTGCTATGATCATATTCCACGCGTGTTTGAGTACCCGCTCACGCGACACATGCGCAAAACATCCAATGAGCACCACAATAATAATAACGCTCACGACACCACTGAGTAAAAATATCCCAGTGCCCATGCGTCCCATTGCAATCGGCACAAAAATAATTGCATAGGAGTATACCGAGAAAAATAACACCCCCATTTGAAAGGCAAGTTTTGCATACCGATCTCTAAAAAACTCATTCCCAATAAGCAGTGCGAATAGCATAAGTAAAAATAACCAACTCGATGCCAGTGTGGCGCTCCGTGAATAAAACACCGCAAAACTGCTAAAAAGCCCACCAAACGCAAATTGCATCGGAACGGGCGCAAACGTGCGCAGCAGTGTCAGCCATTCGTGTTCCCATCTACGACTGGCATGAAAATGCACAAGCGCAATTGAGGAAGTTGCAACCACGAGATAAAAAATAATGACCAGATTATCAAACAACAAATCGACGCGCGTGAGCGTGAGATTATCTAAAATAAATCCAAAAAGCATGGCCCCCGATGAAAGGTGCCGTTCATATTTCTCAAACCATTCAATAGCTCGCTGAGGAATTGATAACAACATATATCACGGTGTTACAAAATATCTGTGGCACGCTTTTGCACCAGTACGCGACTCCGAATGAAGGGCTCAATATAATAGTACACTCCCAGCGATACGCTACACCCAATAATTGCTCCTGCAGTAATGTCACTTGGAAAGTGTACCCCCGCTATCACGCGTGCAATCGAAATGCAGATGGCGGAAATAATAAATATCCATGCATGCGTTCTATCATGCAAATACACCATCATAGCTAGCGCAAAAAAGAAGGTTGCGTGCCCTGAAGGGAAAGATGCGGATATTTCTGGAAACGGAGGAGTGTACTGTAGTAACTCAAATGGTCGTGCGCGATCCCACCACAAGCGAATCACTTCCACCACCACGAGTCGCGCAAGAATGATTGCGCTTATCGTACTTGCAAACATCAGTAGCTGATCAGCGCGGTTGCGCGCAGACGTAATGACGAAATAGAAAAAATACGCGCCAATAGCATACTGCGCATACTCCGCACAAAAATAAACAAGCGCGTCCCACACGGGGAGCGCACCGTATGAAGCATGTAAAAAAGTGGATACAGCATAATCTATCTCCCACAACAACTGCATTCACCCATCATACAATACATCCCACACTACTTTCACCTGAAAGTAGTGTGGGATAAAAATAGGAACTCTTACGGGCTCCCATCACCATCGATGTTCGATTTGTAGCGCAGGTACAAAACATTTGCACAGCAGCGCAAGCAACTGTCTATGACACATGAACGGAGTCTCCTCCACACAGAGCAATGTGACATCAGTGTGCGTGGCCATGATAGCGAGCCGCCGGACAAACGGACGCACCGTGGCGCTCGACATTTGGGCGTAGTACCGCTCTACAAATTCCTCCCATACAATTCCACGCCTGTACCAGTCTCCAAGTAGTCGCCCAGAAGGCGCAAAGATAGGAAGATGGTGCTGAAAATATACTTGTGCAATCCGCTCATCAGAAGTCTTCCCGTCTGCAAGCGTGTGCCGATTCATGACCGAAATACGCATACCATCCAAACTACTCGCGGGACTTAAAATACACTTCGTAAAAAGTGTCATAGGCGCCTCCAAAGAACGGCTACACTTGCTTTAGTTGTATCAAAACCAGCACTACTCATGCAAGTCGGGTGCTACACTCTCGTTACAAAATAATTAAGCTCGCAACACCAAAGTATACGAGAATACTGATGAGATCTTGGAGCACGGTTGCAACGGGACTTGCGCCGAGCGCTGGATCGGTGTGTTCTCGAACTAGAATAGTGGGAATGAGTACCGCTAGCACTGGAGCAATAGTGATGTTAATAAGCGTCGCGATCGCTACCGTCATTCCAACCGAAATATCCTGCAACCACACATACGCAAACACTCCGAGCGCAGTGCCAAAGATACTGCCGAGAGAAAATCCAAATAACGTTTCTTTAATAAAATATTTTGAAAACTTCGAAACTCTGCCCTTTAGGTTACGAATATAAATAGTTTCTGTTTGAATGCCCACCGCGTCGCTGAGATATACAATCACGGGAATAAAAAAAGCGAGCCGAACATCCCGTTCAAGCACGCCCTGAAACCGAGAAACCAATATGGTGGTGACAAGCCCCCCGCACAGCCCCACGACAAGCCATGGTAACCGAAACCACACTAAATGACTCACTGGTTCTTTCGTATCATCCCCGCTTTCGATGTGCTGCACTTCCTGCATGCGTCCTATTGTAACACCCCTGCGGGCTGCGGGTGTGCACTACCGAATAGTGAATAATTTGTCACTCAAATCATATGCACATCCTGTTTTGACCTGGTTGGTATTACATTTATATCCTGCCCAAATGAGCACCTGATACGTTCCCGTCTTAACAGTTTGAGGAACTTTGTACGTATAACTACCTTCTGCACTCAACGTTGGAAATATTGTTGAATTAAACATCTCCTGCCCGACGGTACGCGATACGGCCACCGTAAATGGATTTACAATGACTGAAGTCGAAGGAATAAGAATGACTTGTACGTCCTTGGAATCAATCGCAATGGTCCACTTCACCTGATACTGTATGCCACGCTGCCATATCTCTCCTCCGTTTGGCGTGATGAGCAAAACTTGTTGTGGTTGCGCCTGCGTGCCCCCTCCGCCCACGCTGGAACCACCTCCGGTTGCGGTATTTTTTCCAGTTGTCATTTTTCCTCCAACTGTACTAGTGGCCGTGTTTTCCGTCTCACTGGGCGCTTCCACCGCTTTTGGCAGTAATGCGTACCCCACAACAACAGCAAGTAGCAGAATCCCTCCTCCTGCGAGGATGCTGGGCTTTATATTCGGCGCCTTCATATCCGCACTATACTCACCCACCGTGCACCTCGCAACTCAAAGTCCTCCAAGGTTTGTATAGAGGCTCAGAAATGAAGGGATTGCGAATAAGAGTCCCACGAGTGGAAGCGCTACCACGAGCACTGAAATAATCAGTGTCCAGAGAAAATATTTTCTGGTCTGCTCTACTGAAGTATGAATTGCATCAATTTTCGCGTTGAGCTGTTCGAGTGCTTGTTTGAGTTGTTCATCCATATCGTCAGTATACTCCTAGCACGTAACACAAACGAGGCGGGGGTTCGTAGTCCTACTGAATAGAAAAAGTCACTCCGCAGGGATGCCCAATTTTCTATGACTTTTAATATCGTTGTATTGCTCGGTATCGAATGTCTGTCTTTCTGCGAGCGTTGTCTCTAGCTCTATAATGTACAGCTGCACCTGCCCCCATATACCAATAAATATCATGAAAATAATGGCAATGGTCCAGTCTAACCAGTGTCTAAAATATAACCTCTGAGTCATACGATATATTATCGCACAAAAACCCCACAACATCGGAAGTGGCTCACACTTACGAGTAAATAAACATTAGTTGTCATCAATCCTGAGTTGATATTGATCGCGACATAAAAGTCGAGACTTTCGGGGTGGCATCCAATAAACCATCTGCGGTTATATTAGATACCGTCTGGGGTGCCTGATGGGATTCGAACCCACAGTCTCCTCTGCCACAGAGAGGCGCTTCACCGTTAAGCTACAGGCACCACGTACGCGAGTATCCTACCTCGCAAAAAGCGTAAAATCAATAAAAGATAAGGGCGCGGTCACTCATGTGTCCGCGCCCTTGTTCGCCCTAGATGAGGCCCTTGGCTCGCTGCTCGAGCCAGAAGCGCTGGCGATTCGAGATACTCATCTGGTGTACCTTGCCGTCTTTCCCGGGTCGAAAGTAATGCCTCTCGGCAAGAATTTCGCGAGCTCGCTGCTGGGAGACGTCGCCGAACGGAAAGCGCTCCCGCTTCTTTGGAGCGTTGAGGAGTGCGCGAGAGCGTCTCTGCTGGCTTGCATTAGCGATGCACTCGTCGCAGATCCACTTTCCGTTTTCGTCGCGCTCCCGTTCTTTTCGGTGAACGCGGCAGAACTGTTCATCGTCCCACTCAACCTCAGCTGAAATCATTCCACACCTCCTAAAGAACTGGTTTGACTTAAAAAGATACTACCACATATCTCATTAAAAATCAAGCCAAAATCACGTTGCCCTGCAATAAATCCTGCACCACTTTTATATTTCCAGCACTGTGCTTGAAAATACCGCGCATGGTATTTCTACTATACTCTGTTGATTTATCCGCGCGTAGACCGAAAAGTGGTGCGGGATAAAAAATGCCCACGCTCTCGCTTTCGCGATTGCGTGGGCTACTTGAGCAACGACTAGCGCCGGCGCTCGTACACTGTGAATTCCAGAGGAACCGGATTGCCGCGTCCTGATGACAAAAACACTGCGCCAGATTTCCTCCAAACATCCTCGGAAATGCTCGGAAAGAATGTGTCTCCTCTCGCTTGAGAGCGCACGCTGGTGAGTACTAATCTGTCAGCGAGCGGCATTGCCTCTTCGTACACTTCGGATCCACCGATGATTACAGTGCGCCCTCCACGACCGGCACGGTCAATCGCACGTTGCAATGACGTCGCAACGGTTGCTTCCGGCATGGCCGAAAAGTTGTACGGGATCGTGCGCGACAGCACAATCATTTTCGCCGCTCGCGGCAACTGTCGAGCATTGCGAAACTGCTCGAATGTTTTCCGACCGATGATGACTGTCCCCCCTTTGCAGATGTTCTGCATCTGCGTATACGCCTCCGGGAAATCGAACGGGGTTTTTCCGCCACGTCCTATTACCTGGTTGTCTGCTCCGAGTGTCGCAAAAATTGAAATGGTCATTCCTCATCCTCCTCACGCCGCTCCTCTGGAACGGTCCGGGGTCATCCTACAAATATGCGGTACTTCTGTCAATGTTGAAAGCGTGCAACGAGTGCGCTAGCGTACGTATATTAGTCATCAATTTTATATATATGCTCCAAGAATTTAAAAAGTTTGCGATGCGTGGGAACGTCGTTGATCTTGCTGTTGGAGTCGTGATTGGTGCGGCTTTTGGAAAAATTGTCACTTCACTCGTGAGCGACATTATTATGCCTCCGATTGGAGTACTGACCGGTGGTATTGATTTTGTGGATCTCAAAATTGTCCTCGCAGAGGCCACTGCAACGTCTCCTGCGGTGACGGTAAACTACGGACTTTTTCTCAATAACATTATTGATTTTGTTATCGTTGCCTTTTCGATATTTCTCGTGATTAAGCAGATGAATAAATTAAAGAGACCTGAACCCGCAGTAGATCCTGTCACGAAAACTTGCCCGGAATGCGCGAGTGACATTCCGAAAGCAGCGAAACGCTGTCCGCACTGCACTGCAAATATCACATAAATTAGAAAAGTGGGCGCTCCTAGTGAGCGCCCATGAAGTTCTGCTGGTTGGTTACCGCTTAGTGGAGCTTCGGAGGATCTATCACTACCTTGATGGGAGTTGCTTCAAAATCGTGCGGTGGGCCATTAGGCTTCGCGTGCTCCTGTCCCCACACGCAGCGTCTTCCCAATTCATCGATGGCAGGACAACGTTCTGTCCTGTAGTTAAACCCCGAATCTTTTTGAGATTCAACGTACAATTGCTTTGCGAGCGCATACACATCTATGAGACGAGGCGCACCCGTCGGGTATGTCCTCACGGACTCCATCTGATAGTGAATTCTGTTGAGCGCTCCCTGAATGAATACTCTGGGAATCGGCTGCTCTTTTCGTGCACGAGCGGAGCCTTCGACAATCTCCACTAAATGGCTATTAAAGTTCTGCTCTTTCACAATTAAACCCTCCGTTACTGATGTTGATAATAAGGTATCCTAAAAGGGGTGACGGATCAAATGCGTTTGAGATATCACGCTCGTAGCCGTAGAATGTGAGCGAGATGACAGACTACCTCATACGGACAGCGGATAGCGCACAATCACTTCCTGATCTTGGAACGCCCGTTCCGCCACAACAGGCGTTTTTTTATGGCGCGTGGCACAAACAACTCGGCAGGCGTATATACCCCCTCCTGATTGAAAGAAATGGCCGTGTGGTGGGGGTGATGCAGCTGATATGCTACCCAATCACTCTCGGATATACACTCCTGTACGCTCCATATGGCCCGGTTATCACTGATATTTCCGAGGAGCTTCTGCGAGCACTCGCGCAGACTATTTCAGACATAGCAAAAAAAGAACGTGCAATTTTCACGCGCATTACTTTTACTACTTCGACAACGCTGCCACCTTCGCTACTGCAGAAGGAGGGGTTTCAGATTCCTCATCCACGTACACTGTCTGCATCAGCATTTCAACCAACATACGAATGGATGCTGGATCTCTCTCCTTCCACAGATACACTCCTTGCGGGAATGGACAAAAAACATCGCTATTCACTACGCGTTGCAAGCGAGCAACACGTTACCACACAAATCGTTACCGAAAATACGCGCGCATATTTACCAATATTTCTCGCGCTTATGAAAGAAACAGCGAAGCGTGATGGATTCTCACTACATCCTCACGCATACTACGAAGCAGTATTTGCTTCACTTGCCCGTGGCCATGGATATCTCGCGCTTGCATCCATTGGTGAAGAAATTGCGGTGATAAATATTATTGTTATGCACAGTGGTGTTGCACATCTATTCTTTAGTGGATCGAGTACTGCGCATCGCGCAACGATGGCTTCCTATGCTGCGCAGTGGGCATCTGTTCGTCACGCGAAAGACATAGGTATGCATACCTATAATTTTGGAGGTGTGTCAGGCCCATCAGATGAACGGTATGAAGGAATCACGAGATATAAAAAGCGATTTGGTGGATACCTACTTAGTCACGATGCCGCGGTAGATTTGGTACAATATCCTATACTCTACGCGCTCTACACGCTCCGCCGCAGACTCAAATCATGAATATGACAGCTCGAATTAAAGCGTTCGTTCCGCAGTGGCTCGTGCTTGTATATCACTATCTGTTTGCAAGAGCTGCGGATATTCGACATGGTCGCCCATCACGCAATATGGTTATTATCGGTGTGACTGGCACAAAAGGAAAAACTTCTACTGCAAATTTTTTATGGTCTATTTTGCATGCAGATGGCATCAAGGCGGGACTCATTACCACTGCAAATGTGAAAATTGCTGATCGCGAAATGCTCAATAAATTTCATATGACAATGCCGGGTCGTGCAGCGATCCAAAAACTCATGGCAGACATGGTAAGAGCGGGGTGCACGCACTGCATTGTAGAAACCACATCGGAGGGCATCAAACAATTTCGACATATTGGTATTCGATATGACATTGGCATATTCACCAATCTCACTCCGGAACATCTGCGCTCACACGGAGGAAGTTTCGAGTCGTACAAACACGCAAAGGGACGAATGTTTCGTGGCTTGGGGAATACTCAAAAAATAATCCGGGGGCGTCGTGTGCGATCCCTCATTACCGCAAACAGCGACGACGAGCACGCGCCATATTTCACCAGCTTCCCCGCCGATACGATTGTAACGTATGGTCTCGGCGTGCACGCCGCACAGCAAGCAACGAATATTACACATAGTCGAGAAGGAGTGTCTTTTGCCCTGGGGGGCACCAATTTCACCCTGAGCGTGCTTGGTGCGTTTAACGTTATGAATGCTTTGCCAGCGATTATTGTGGCGCGCGATCTCGGCGTGAGCGAAGAGGCTATTTTGCGTGGCCTCAAAGATCTTAAAATTATCCCGGGGCGCATGGAACTGATCAACGCCGGACAGCCGTTCACCGTGATTGTGGACTATGCGCATGAAAAAGTGAGCATGAACAATGCATTGACTGTTGCGAAAGAGCTGGCGGGCACTACGCATCGTGTCATTGCGGTGGTGGGCGCAGAAGGAGGAGGACGCGACATCGAAAAACGCGTGCACATTGGAGAGATTGCGGCAGAAATTGCAGATACGGTGATCGTTTCCAATGTAGATCCATATGATGACGATCCTGAACAAATTCTGACTGACGTCGCAACTGCGGCGCGTGCGAAAGGAAAGCGACTGAATAGCAATTGCTTCACCATTGCAGATCGCAGGCTAGGAATCCGCAAGGCGCTCTTACTCGCAAAAAAAGGAGATGTCGTCATTATCACCGGGAAAGGGGCGGAACAATCGATGATACTCGGCAACAAGCGCATCCCGTGGGATGATCGCACCGTTGTGCGCGAAGAACTGAAGCGTCTCAAATAGCCCCGTGCCCCCGCTTGACTCTGCGGGGGTTTTCATATTTCATACGCTCGTAACCAGTACTCTCTACATACTGAAAGGAGGTTAGAAATGAAGCGTATATCTGTTCCAGCACTCGATGCGATCCTCGGGGAGCAACTGCCTGTCCTCGGCAATGGATTCGTCGCGGTGATGGATTACATGGGTGACGACACGGCTATCGTTCAGGCCGCTCGCGTGAGTTACGGAGAAGGAACAAAGCACATCCAAGAGGACGAAGGGCTTATCCGCTACCTCCTCAGAAACTACCACACAACGCCTTTCGAGATGTGTGAAATCAAACTGTTGGTAAGCCTCCCCATATTTGTCGCGAGGCAATGGATTCGGCATCGTACCGCAAACGTCAATGAATACTCCGCAAGATATTCGACGGTGAAAGACAAGTATTACATTCCTCGCGTTGAACACATGGGAGCACAATCAATCTCGAATAGACAAGGACAGGGAGGTATTCTCCCACCGCTCGAGGCGGCGGACGCGCAGGATCGTATCACCATGCTTTCCAAAAAGGCGTATACCGATTATGAGTATTTTCTCAATGATGATGGAAAAGGAAAGCCCATCAATCCGCATCGAGGAATGCTCGCAAGAGAGCTGGCGCGCATGGTGCTTCCAGTGAACTTCTACACGGAATGGTATTGGAAGATTGACCTGCATAATCTTTTTCACTTTCTCCGCCTGCGTGCAGATACTCACGCGCAGTATGAGATTCGCGCGTACGCAGATCTTATTCTAGAGAATATCATCAAGCCGTGGGTGCCGGTTGCATACGCAGCGTTCATGGATTACCGCATGGACGCAACCTCGTTGAGCGCGCGAGATACCAGCATTATTCGAGCAATCCAGGACGGACAGCTCGTGGGGCCCGTCGCTGAACAGTTTGGATGGATGTCGCGTAAACTGGATGGAACGCTCAAGGCGAACCGCGAACGCGATGAGTGCACTGCAAAACTTCTGAAACTTGGATTCAACGTCAACTGGGATGATCAGTGACACAACAATATAGAAACGGCCATGCGCATTACGCGCACGGCCGTATTTTTTCTGGTATGACCCGTTCAATCACTTTCCGGATGTGCCGGAACACCGTTTCCTTTGTGCGCCGAGCATCGAGCACGATGATGGAATCATCGCGCTGGGCCTCTTCGAGAAATCCATGCCGCACGCGATTGTGAAAATCCGGACCTTCTTTCTCAAACCGATTGCGCTTCTCCTCAGGCACTCGCGCAAGCCCGATGTGCGTGGGTATATCGAGCACAATGGTGAGATCCGCAAAAACACCTTGCGTGGCAAGTTGATTCATATCCCGAATCAACTGCCAATACTTTGTGTTTCCGGGATTTCGTGCATACCCCTGGTACGCAAGTGTCGAAAGCGGACCGCGATCGCACACAACCACTGCCCCGTCTTTCAGTGCAGGAATGATTCGGCCAACGTAATGGGCCGTGCGGTCCATCGAGAAAAGTCCAAGCTCAATGTCCGCAACGTTCGGCATGGTACTATTGAGCCCCATGATGTATTCGCGGATCTCGGGATTGCCCCCACCCGGCTCATGGGTGTGTAGCACCTCCCGACCCTCGGACTCCAACCACGCCGCAACCATCTTGGACTGCGTCGATTTGCCTCCCCCTTCGGGGCCTTCAAAAATAATGAGCGTTCCAGGATACGGATGCATATTGACCCCTCCATGAAATATTTTTTCTGACTTCAGCGTAAGGAATAAATCCCCTCATGTAAATGAGTGGATAACTTTTTGATTACAAACGGGGTGGAAAATTGGCGAAGTTGGAGCCCAATTCAGAAATTAACCAAGCGCTCTATTGAGTGATTTTTCAATCCACTCCAAATCTTCCTTGTATCGATATGTCATTCTACTAAGAGCGTCCGAGTCTCTACTATGGCTTTCGATCCATTTAACTTTTTCCTCAAACAGATCCAAAAAGCCCCGATTCGCGGTAATCATCGAATCAATTTCTTGCAACTTTGGATCTCCTGCTAGCAGATGTGGCTGTTTCTCCAAAGCTCCCCGGAGTTCAGTCCAGCGTTGGCTTATTCGTTCCGCTATTTCTCGTGCTTCTTGCTGATACTGTTCGGCCCTGCTTTCCGGAGTTCCAGATGGCGATTCTAAGCTCATTTGCTCACTCTAACATAAATTTTTTTTTAATGGTAACAATTGTTCATAACTTATGATAAAGGAAGTCGACATCCTTTCATGTCTTTCGCATAAACACGCCCTCCTTACTCGTTTGGATTTATATTGTGCGCGGGAGAGGACTTGAACCTCCACGTCCTTGCGGACACTAGCACCTCAAGCTAGCCTGGCTACCAGTTACAGCACCCGCGCATAATTTACAGCGTGGCCCCCATTATAGCGAGCGCTCGCTCTATTTTCAAACGCTTCCGTATGAGACAGGGAACATCCTTTCTGTAGTACATTTTCCGCAAAACAAGAAGTGACTCTCTT